>CP073340.1:1845000-2145000 GCA_018141845.1 Lachnospiraceae bacterium oral taxon 096
CACATTCTTCCTTGTCAACCACAATGAGACCTCTCTTGTCAAACATATATGATACACAGCCCTGTGCACCAATATTTCCGCCACCCTTTGTAAATGCTGCACGCACATTGGCAGCTGTTCTATTCTTATTATCGGTCAATGTCTCCACAATAATGGCCACACCACTTGGTCCATACCCCTCATAGACATTCTGCTCATAATTTACAGCACTCAAATCTCCTGCTGCCTTTTTGATTCCTCTCTCAATTGTGTCATTTGGCACATTATTTGCCTTTGCCTTGGCAATCACATCACGCAATTTTGAGTTATTATTTGGATCAGATCCTCCTTCTTTTACTGCAACAGCAATCTCTCGACCAATAACAGTAAAAATCTTTCCCTTTGCAGCATCATTTTTCTCTTTTTTGTGCTTAATGTTTGCAAATTTTGAATGTCCTGACATCTCTTCCCACTCCTTGCTCTACTAAATATCGTTTTTATTTTACTATATCAAAGTTTTTCCGTCAATTAAAGCACTCTTTTTTAAGAATTCTTAACATCTTCTGTAGAATCCTCTTCTTTGTCCTTGTGTAAAGTGACTTTTATAGAACGAATAATCTTATTTTCCACCTTGATTGCAGTAAATTCATAGCCATACATTACTAACGAAAACTTTTCCCCATCCTCTGGAATATGCCCAATCTTTGCAATAATCAATCCATTGAGTGTATCAAAGTTATCATAATCTTCCTCTGTAAACTCAATATGCAAGGTTTCTTGAACATCCTCTAAATGAGTCATTCCCTTCATAATATAGCTTCCATCACCAATTTCTGTAATCATCTCTTCATCAATATCATATTCATCCATAATATTTCCGACAATTTCTTCCAAGATATCCTCCATTGTTACAATGCCTGCTGTCTGTCCATACTCATCGACAACAATTTCCATATGGATTTTATCTGATTGCATTTCTTTAAAAAGCGCATCTAACTTCTTTACTTCAGGAATAAAATTTGCCTCGCGCAAAAGACCATCAATCTCCTTGATTTTTTTCTCCTGATAGATGCCCTTATTTGAAAATATCAATGCGTCCTTCATATTCAAGATACCAATGATGCCATCAATATCACCCTCATAGACTGGAAACCTGGAATTGTTTCCTTCCTTCAATATAAAGTCCACAGCCTCTTCTAAAGTCCAGTCGCCATCAATGCAAACCAAACTATTTCTGTGTGTCATAATATCTTCTGCGTGCTTATCATTGAGCTCAAAGATATTGGTAATCATCTCGGCCTCACTGTGCTCAAGAATGCCCTGTTCATGGCCTTCATTGACCATACTCATAATATCTTCTTCTGTCACATTTTCCTCTTTTTTATTTGGATCAATGCCAAAAATGCGAAGGATTACAAAAGAAATCACACGAATAATCAATGTAAATGGAGTGAAAACTCCCATAACAATGCGCACAAGTCCAATATACTTTTTTGCAGTCTTTTGAGGATTTTTAATCGCCAATCGCTTTGGAACTACCATTCCTATACTCACCATCGCCATGGCCGAAATGATGGCAACCAACACAGCCATCCAAATCTTTGAAAAATTTCGAATAATCACACAGCCTATTGCAATAGCAAAGGCCATTTCTAATGTTTGTATGGTATTGACAAATTTCTCTGGACGATTATAAATGCGAAGCACTCGCCCTGCCTTGACATCACCACCCTCCATCTCTTTTTCAAACTCTGTCACATTGATACTTTGTATTGCTGATCCAAATGCAAATAGCACTGCGTCCATAAACACAAAAATCAACAATATAAAAATTAACATCACTTTCTAATTCTCCTTTTTCATCACACAAGAAATACTCTCAATAATATCCCTTGCAATGGTGCTATGCTCTCCATATTTTTTTGCTGCCACTTCTCCACTCTTTCCATGAATATAGGTTCCTAGAGAGGCTGCCGAAAATATATTATAGCCCAAGCAAAATAAACCTGCAATCACTCCTGACAAAACATCACCACTTCCTGCCTTAGCCAGCGCAGGCGAACCCGAAGTATTTTTATACTCCTCTCCACTCGGACTGACAACCAGTGTTTCTTCTGATTTTAAGAGGACATGAACTTGATGATGGAGTGCATACTTTCTTGCCACAGCTAATTTATCCTTCTTAATCTCATCAATGCTCATTCCCACAAGTCTTGACATCTCCCCTAAATGTGGTGTAATTACCATATTTTTGCCAAACAACACCGACATCTTTTTCTTTGCCACAATATTTAGGGCATCCGCATCGACAACCATAGGGAGTAGAGAGGAAGCAAGCACCTGCTCTGTGATCTTTTTTGCCATCTCCCCCTCACCCATTCCTGGTCCAATCACAATGGCTGTTGCCCAAGAAAGCACTTCCTTTAATGTTTTCACATAATTGTCTGGTTCATATGTAGTAATAATCGCTTCTGGCAACATGGTCTGCAAAATAATTCGATTTTCTTCAACTGTAAAAATCCGCACAAGACCTGCACCCACTTTATATGCAGAAAGTGCACTAAAATATGCTGCTCCACTCATACCTCTGCTTCCAGCGATCACCAGTACATGACCATAAGTTCCTTTATTTGCATCTTTTTTTCTCTGTGGAATTTTCTCTAGAACTTCATCTGTATAAACCAACATTTCATTCTCCCTCTACCAGTGCAAATGCCATTGCATATTCATTGGTATTACTAATAGAAACCAAAATCCGCTCTGCTCCTATTTGTTTGGCACGCCTCAATGCCCCATGATATAAATTGACATAGGGCTTTCCAAGTTCATCCCTAAGCACCTCAATATCTCTTGGCATAAACCCCAAAAAACCTGTGCCAAGACTTTTACTCACTGCCTCTTTTACAGCAAAATTACCGGCTAGAAAAGAACTTCTTTTCTTCGCTAGCCGGCACTCCTTTTCTGTATAAATTTTTTTCAGAAAATGTTCCTTTGCACAGGCCTTTTCAATTCGTGAAATTTGAATTAAATCTGTCCCTATCCCAATGATCATTTCTTTGTTTTATCCATCTCCCGATTGACACGATAGGACAGACGCATTAAGGATTCAGAAAGATGTACATTCTCCACAACGACATTGTCGGGAACTTGAAGATCAATATGAGCATAATTCCAAATGCCCACAATCCCTGCTGCAACCAATCGCTTTGCCACTTCTTCGGCCTGCAATTTTGGAATAGCCAGGGCTGCAATATGGATATCATTTTTTTTGATAAAATCTTCGAGTTCGCCCATACTATAGACTCTCACTCCACGAACTTCTTTTCCAATAATCTCTGGATCAATATCAAATATTGCCTTAATATAAAATCCTCTGCGCTCAAAATTAGCATAATTGGCAATGGCCTGTCCAAGGTGTCCTCCACCAATAACAATTAAATTGTTCTCTCGATCGATGCCCAAAATCTTGCCAATCTCATTGTGCAAATACTTGACATTGTACCCATATCCCTGCTGTCCAAAACCGCCAAAATTATTTAAATCTTGTCGAATCTGTGAAGCAGTCACCTTCATTCGGATACTCAACTCCTTTGAAGATATTCTCTCCACTTTTTCTTGAATTAATTCCCCCAAATAGCGATAATATCTCGGTAATCTCGAAATTACTGCTTTTGAGATTCGCTTTTCCTCCATACTAATCTCCTTGTTAATAATTCTACATTTATACCCTAAGTATAGTGAATGATAAGAACATTGTCAATGTATTTTTGCACATACCTAAAAGACAAAACTTTGCCCGATAGCAACAAGGGCTATCGGGCAACAATTACTTCTTTTTTGTTTTTGCTAATGCTCGAGAATAATGATAATTATTCTTATGCACTTCCACCTTATTTAAAACCGTGCCAAGGATCTTGCAATTGACCTTTAACAACTGCTCCTTTACTTTTTGTACCAACTTATAACTAACTTCTCCACTTTTAATGACAATGACTGCACCATCTGTGCATCGCCCAACAACTGCCGCATCGACAATGTTAGAAAGTGGTGGCGTATCAATAATAATGTAGTCATACTCTCGTCTTGCCCGCTCCACAAGGATGGAAAATTCTGCCTCAGCCAAAAGTTCTGCTGGATTTGGTGCATAAGGACCTGCAAAGATAATATCTAAATTAGGAATATTGCTCTCATAGACGATGTCATCGAGTCCCTTTTGACCACTGAGATATTGACTCAAACCATCGACCTTTGAAGAGACAGCATGCTTTGCTATAAATACCGTTCGACGAATGTCAGCATCCAAATATAAGACTCTCTTTCCAATTTGTGTCAACGAATGTGCCAAATTAAAACTTGTATCGGATTTTCCCTCGCCAGGCACGGCACTAGTCAACATAATCACTCTCAAATCATTGCCTGAAAACTGCAAATTTGTTCGCAATACCTTCAATGATTCCTCATATAAGTAGCCATAATTCCCTACATTTAATTCTACTTTTTTCTTTCTCTCTACCAGCATTATTTTCTCCTCCTCTCATACCTACTCTTTTTGGTGTGATCAGGAAGACTTGCCAATACAGTAATTCCAAGGTACTTCTCCACATCTTCCTCTGTCTTAATGGTATCATTTAATAACTCAAAGACAATCAATATGACTGAAACAGCAACAATGCCGAGAAAAGCACCAATCATTGCATTTTTCTTAACACTTGGGCTAGATGGTGCCTTTGGAATCACACCTTTTTCCAAGATCTTCGCTGGTCTCATCTCCATCAATGATCCAATATAGGAAGAAGAAGACTCTGCCACCTGATTGACAATTCTTGTTGCCTTTTCTGGATCTGGATCAGTAATCGTCAAGGACAAAATTCTTGTATCTGTCGGATTCTCCACCTTGAGCTTTCCCTTTAATTCATCATAGCTCATATCAAGGCTCATCTTTCCAATGACTTCCTCAAGTACAGCCCTACTTCTAGCAATTACCTTGTAATCCTTTGTGAGCTTACTTCCAATTTCCAAATCCGCAAGCGATGTCAATGAATTCTCCTTAGAGAGAATATAAATCATTGCTGTCGATTGATACTCTGGTGTGACCATGTAGCGGCTATAACCAAAACCAATGCCCCCCATTACAATGGCGGCCAAGATAATCATCCAGAGACGCTTTTTCAATACTAGAAACAGTGCCACAAGATCGATTTCTAGCTCTTTTGCTGATACATCCTGCTCCATGTTGTTGGCTGAATTTCCCATGTGTTTTTTCCCTTTCATTTCACTCTGTTTTATGCTCGAATCGGCCGATTGTGAAGAATTGCCAGTGCATTATGATAAGTCAATGCTTCAATATGCTCACTTGATAGATTTTTCTTTAGCCAGGTCAATGCTACTTTTGTATCTGGTGGCCGCCAACCTGGTCTGTGCATATCGGTAGACAAAAAATCCACCTTTCCTTCTAGTACAATCTTTCTGCACCATCGAGTATTTTGATCAAAAATATTTCCGCTAAGAGAGAGATAATTCATCTGAAATAATGTGCCCTGATGCTTAAGCTCATCCAAGCGTTCCTTTTTTTTTCTCAGACAAGCATACCTTTCGACATGGGCTAAAATGGGAATATAAGACGAGACCATCAAGTTTCGAATGTTGTGGAGCATATTCTTGTAAGAAATCACAGGCTGAAACTCCACCAATACATATCGGCTGCCTGCAAGCGTTGATATTTCTTGATTTTCCAACCTATTTAGTACATCTACAGAATACAATATCTCCTCACCAAAAAACAATTCCATCTCTGGCAAATCTTTTGCAAGTACCTTTTGCAACACTCTTAATCTCTTTTTCATTATCTCCACGCCTATTGTCGAGTAAGAATGTGGCGTAGCGATGATTTTTTTCACTCCTTGCTGATATGCCATTTTTATTAAATGAATACTTTCCTCAATACTCTGTGCCCCATCATCCACACCATAGATGATATGTGCGTGCATATCTATCAGATTGATTTTTCCGCCCTCTTTTGCTTCTTATTTTTCATCCCTTATAACTTAGCTATTATAACATATTTTTAGATATAATGTCTACATTTCAAAAAGGTAAGGTTTTTTTAAGCTCTTGTCTTGTGTCATACAATAAGTTATACTCATTGTATCTATTTTATTTATACAAAAGGAGAAATTATGATTTTAAGTGCCACGCATATTACAAAATCGTTTGGAAGTGAAACGATTATTCGTGATGCTTCCTTACTTATCAATGAGCACGAAAAGGTTGCTATCGTCGGTCTAAATGGTGCTGGAAAAACTACACTCTTGCGAATTCTTTCCAGAGAAAATCAACCAGACGCTGGCAGTGTTATTTTATCAAAAGATGCTAAACTTGGCTACTTACACCAAATTAATGATATAGATTCTGACTATACGATTCAAGAAGAACTCTACACTGTCATCGAACCCATCATTGCTATGGAAGAAAAGATTTCCAAAATGGAAGAACAAATGAAACATCTTCATGGCGAAGAGCTCGAAAAACTCTATGATGACTATAACCATCTCACTCACCAATATGAACTGGCTGATGGCTATGTTGCAAGAAGTAAAGTCTCTGGAATTTTAAAGGGTTTAGGCTTTTCGGAAAATGATTTTCAAAAAAAGATTCATTCCCTCTCTGGTGGACAAAAGACGAGAGTCTTTCTTGGAAAACTTTTATTGTCTGCACCAGATATTATTCTTCTTGATGAGCCAACCAACCATCTTGACCTCTCAAGTATCGAGTGGCTGGAGGGATATCTTCTCAACTACAAGGGAGCCGTTGTCATCGTCTCCCATGACCGCTACTTTTTAGACAAAATTGTGGGCAAGGTCATCGATGTAGAAAATGGCGAGGTCAATACCTATCTTGGCAATTACACAGCTTTTGCACAAAAAAAAGCAATGCTAAGAGAAGCTGCACTCAAGGCCTATATGAACCAACAGCAAGAAATCAAACACCAAGAGGCAGTGATTGAAAAACTTCGCTCATTTAACCGTGAAAAATCAATTAAGCGAGCTGAGAGCCGAGAAAAAATGCTCGATAAGATTACACACATCGACAAACCGATTGAACTAAAAAGTGATATGTCTCTCTTCTTTACACAATCCGAAGAAAGTGGAAATGATGTTCTCAAAGTTTCCAATCTCTCTAAGTCCTTTGGAAATCAGCAACTTTTTTCCAATCTTCATTTTGAAATAAAGCGCGGCGAACATGTCGCCATTATCGGGGACAATGGTGCTGGAAAAACAACCATTTTAAAAATGTTAAACCATATGATTTCCCCTGATACCGGAAGTATCACTTTTGGCTCTCGCATCCATCTCGCCTATTACGATCAGGAACATCAAGTCCTACATATGGAAAAAACGCTCTTTGATGAAGTGCAGGATTCCTATCCAAATCTAGATAATACTCGTGTGCGAAATGTTCTCGCTGCATTTTTATTTACTGGAGATGATGTGTACAAAAAGATAGCTGACCTCAGCGGTGGTGAGCGTGGTCGTGTCTCTTTGGTCAAGTTAATGCTCTCAAAGGCCAATGTTCTCCTTTTGGACGAGCCAACCAACCACCTTGACATTGTCAGCAAGGAAATTCTTGAAAATGCCATTGCCAATTTCACTGGAACGGTCATTTATGTCTCCCACGACCGCTACTTTATCAATCGCACAGCCAATCGCATCTTAGATCTTCGCCACAAACAATTATTTAATTACATTGGAAATTACGATTACTATCTTGAAAAAAAGGAGATCACAGAAGCTGCTCATCGAGCTGATATTGACAATGTAAGTGAACCGACCACTTTCACTACAACAGAAAGCAAAAGTGATTGGAAGTCGAGTAAGGCTTTGCAAGCCGAACAGCGAAAGAGAAAAAATGCGATTGCACGCTGTGAAAAGGAAATTGAAAAACTTGAAGAATGGATCGCCAAAATTGACGAGCAATTTCTTGATCCTGAACTTCAAACAAATGCTATCGAGCTTGCTCGCCTTCAAAAAGAAAAGGAAGAGCACAGCCAAAAGCTAAATGATTTATACCTTGAATGGGAGGAACTTTCATCAAAAGAATAACTTTCCCAAAATAAGAAAACCCCATGGAGCCGATTTTCTTGAATCCATGGGGTTTTTATACTATGCAAAATTACTTTAATACAACTTTCTCAAGTTTCCAAATATCTCTTACATACTCCTCGATTGTTCGATCAGAAGAGAACTTTCCAGCAGATGCGGTCTGCAAGAGGGCCATTCTTGCCCATTCGTCCTCATCTCTGTACGCTGCATCCACTCTTTCCTGTGCGTCTGCATAAGACCGGAAATCCTTTAAGATAAAGTAAGTATCTGCTCTATCTGAGCTGAGTGTATTGAGCAGAGAATTGTACAAATCTCTAAATAACTCAGGATCAACTGGTGAATAGTAACCATTGATTAACTGCATTAGTACACGGCGGATATCCTGATCATTATTAAATATCTCCATTGGATCATATCCACCATTCTTCTCGTAGTTAATGACCTCATCTGAGCTCATACCAAAGATAAATGCATTTTCTGCACCGACCTCATCGACAATCTCTACATTTGCACCGTCCATTGTTCCAAGTGTAGGGGCACCATTTAACATAAACTTCATGTTACCTGTTCCTGATGCTTCCTTACTTGCTGTAGAAATCTGCTCGCTGACATCAGCTGCAGCAAAGATAATCTCTGCATTAGATACACGATAGTCCTCGATAAAGACAACCTTAATCTTTCCATTGATGGTAGGATCATTGTTAATGACATCTGCCACAGAGTTAATTAACTTAATCGTCAACTTCGCACGGCGATATCCAGCTGCGGCCTTAGCACCAAAGATAAATGTTCTTGGCACAATATCAAGCACTGGATTGTCCTTTAACTTATTGTACAAATACATTACATGCAAGATGTTAAGCAGCTGACGCTTGTACTCATGTAATCTCTTTACCTGAATATCAAAGATGGAACGAGGATCAACATCAACGCCATTGTGCTCCTTGATATAATTCGCAAGGCGAACCTTGTTTTGGTACTTGATGTTCATAAATTCCTGTTGACTCTTCTTGTCATCAAGGAATACCTTTAGCTTTGCAATCTTTGAAAGATCGGTGATCCAATCGTCTCCAATCTTATTGGTAATCCAATTTGCAAGCAATGGGTTGGCATGGAGAAGGAATCTTCTCTGTGTGATACCATTGGTCTTGTTATTGAACTTTTCTGGTGTCATTTCGTAGAAATCCTTTAACTCTTGCTTCTCCAGAATTTCTGTGTGCAACTTCGCCACACCATTGACAGAAAAGCTTCCAGCAATAGCCATATAGGCCATTCTCACCTGACCATCATGAATAATCGCCATTCTATGTACCTTGTCATTATCGCCAGGATACTTTGACTGAATTTCCAAGACAAATCTTCTATTAATCTCTTCCACGATTTGATAAATTCTTGGTAGCAATCTGGAAAAGAGCTCGATTGGCCACTTCTCAAGAGCTTCTGCCATAATCGTATGATTTGTGTACGCACAGCACTGTGTTGTAATGCTCCAAGCATCATCCCATGACAGTCCCTCTTCGTCAATCAAGATGCGCATAAGCTCTGGAACTGTAACAGTTGGATGTGTATCATTCATCTGGAATACTACCTTCTTTGGAAGGTCATGAATATCACTGTTCTTTTCCTTAAACTTTAAGACTGCTCTTTGAATACTTGCAGAAATAAAGAAATACTGTTGCTTTAAGCGCAACTCCTTACCCGCATAGTGATTATCATTTGGATAGAGCACCTCACAAATATTCTTTGCAAGATTGTCCTGCTCAACAGCCTTTTGATAATCTCCCTTGTCAAATTGCTCAAGGCTGAAGTTAGATACAGAACGAGCATCCCAAATACGCAATGTGTTGACAATGCCATTTTCATAACCAACAATTGGCATATCATATGGAACAGCGAGCACAGAAGAATATCCATCCTGAACGAACTTATTCTTTCCATCCTTTACTTCTACACGAACATGACCACCAAACTTAACCTCAACCTGATACTCATCGCGACGAAGCTCAAATTGATATCCGTCTTTTAACCACTCATCTGGAACCTCAATCTGATATCCGTCCCTAATCTCTTGCTTGAACATACCATAGTGATAGCGAATACCACAGCCATACGCCGGATAGCCAAGTGTTGCTAAAGAATCAAGGAAACAAGCAGCAAGTCTTCCAAGTCCACCATTTCCAAGTGCTGGATCTCTCTCCTGATCCTCAATGAGATTTAAATCAAATCCCAACTCATCAAGAGCTTCCTTCACTTCCTTCACTGCTCCAAGATTAATAATATTATTTCCCAGAGCACGACCAATCAAAAACTCCATAGAAAGATAATAAACGGTCTTTACATCCTTCTCTTCATAAGCTTTTTGTGTCTTCATCCAGTCATCAATAATGAGCTTTTGCATAGTCAAGCTCACCGCCTGATAGACCTCCATTGGGTTGGCCTCTTCAATTGATCTTCTATAAAGAATCTTTACATTACTAATAATATCTTGTTTAATCTGATTCTTATCAAACTTTTTACTCCGAATCAGTCCTGTCATTAACATACCTCCACCTTGCATTTTTTAATTGTTTTTTACTACCTTCTCAACTCCAAGCAAAACACTCTCACCATTGAGGTTCCAATGCTTGTTGTATCCACTGACACTGCCAAAGACAATATCATCAGCTAAAGTTTCCGACTTCACCTGATCGACATTTGCTTTGATAATCTCAGCCAATTTATCATTATCACTCTGTGAAAGAATGATGTGATCAGTAACCTCAAATCCTGCTTCCTTGCGCATTGTCTGCACTTTTGAAATAACCTCGCGAACAAATCCCTCTTCAATCAGTTCTGGTGTAAGACGAATATCGAGTACAACCGTCACCTGATTGTCTTCCTGAGAAACAAAATTTTCACTCTTTGCTGTCTCGATCAACAAGTCATCCATTGTCAGTGAAATTTTCTCGCCATCAAAGTCAAATTCCAATGCCCCATCGCTCTTTAACTTTTTCATTGCTGCTGGACCATCCAGATGAGCCAATGCCTCTTTAATCTTTCCAAGTTGCTTTCCATACTTTGGTCCTACTGTCTTTAATTGTGGCTTAAAGGTATAATTTACAAAGTCCTCAACATCATCTCTAAAGCTCACCTGCTTTACATTGAGCTCATCCTTGATAATGTCCGTATAGAATTTGTCTAACACATTGTCAGACTTCACATACATATCTGCAATTGGCTGACGATTTTTAATGTTTGCTTCATTTCTCGCCGCACGACCAAGGACGACAATGTCCAACACCTCATCCATGTCTACTTCCAATTTCTTGTCAATCAACCGCTCATTCACCTGTGGATAGTCGCAAAGATGAATACTTTCTGGTGCACTTTTATCCACATTTCGCACAAGATTTTGATAAATCTGCTCTGTCATAAATGGAATCATTGGTGCAGCTAGCTTAGAAAGTGTCACCAATGCTGTATATAAGGTCATATAGGCAGAAACTTTATCTTGCTCCATTCCCTTAGCCCAGAATCGTTCTCTACATCTGCGAACATACCAATTGCTCATCTCATCAGTAAAGACTTGTAATGCTCTGGCTGCCTCAGTCACCTTATAGTTTGCCAAATCCTCATCAACTTCCTTAATTAAAGAATTAAGCTTTGACATCAGCCACTTATCCATCACAGTCAGCTGATCATACTCCAGCTTATGCTTTGTCGGATCAAACTGATCAATCTCTGCATAGAGCACATAGAAAGCATAGGTATTCCAAAGGGTACCCATAAACTTTCTCTGACCTTCCTGTACTGCCTTTCCATAGAAGCGGTTTGGAAGCCAAGGTGCGGAATTGATATAGAAATACCAACGAATCGCATCTGCACCATATTCCCTGAGTGCATCCATTGGGTCTACTGCATTTCCCTTTGACTTACTCATCTTCTGACCATTTTCATCCTGTACATGTCCAAGGACAATGACATTTTTATATGGTGCCTTATTAAAAATCAAGGTAGAAACTGCCAGTAGAGAATAGAACCAACCTCTTGTTTGATCCACAGCCTCAGAAATAAAGTCTGCTGGGAATTGCTGTTCAAATACTTCCTTATTCTCAAATGGATAGTGATGCTGAGCAAATGGCATAGATCCTGAATCAAACCAACAATCAATCACTTCAGGAACTCTCTTCATCTGTCCACCACACTCTGGACATTTGATGGTCACTGCATCAATAAATGGACGGTGCAACTCAATATGTTCTGGACAATTCTCTGACATCGACTTTAATTCCTCAATGCTTCCAATCGAATGCATAGCTCCACAGGAACATTGCCAAACATTGAGTGGGGTACCCCAGTAGCGGTTTCTTGAAATTGCCCAATCCTGTACATTTTCAAGCCAATCTCCAAATCTACCCTTTCCAATGCTTTCTGGAATCCAATTGATGGTTTGATTATTGCGAATTAAATCATCTTTCACTTCCGTCATCTTGATATACCAAGACTCTCTTGCGTAATAAATTAGTGGTGTGTCACATCTCCAGCAATGTGGATAGCTATGCTCAAATGTCGGTGCAGCAAATAATTTTCCATTTTCCTTTAAATCTTTTAATACTAATGGATCTGCCTTCTTTACAAATACACCTTCCCACTTGGTTTCCTTTGTCATCTCCCCCTTGCTGTTGACAAGTTGGATAAATGGCAGATCATATTTTCTTCCAATTCGAGAATCATCCTCACCAAAGGCCGGTGCAATATGTACAATACCTGTACCATCGGTCAAGGTGACATAGTCATCACAGGTCACAAACCAAGCCTTCTTCTTTGGATCAACAAAATCAAACAAAGGCTCATATTCCTTATATTCAAGGCTCTTTCCATCAAAGCGATCTAAAATTTCAAAATCACTTTCCAATACCTTCTCTACTAAGGCCTCCGCCATAATATAAGTTGTTCCCTCTTTCCTCACACGGACATAGGTTTCTACAGGATTCACACAGAGTGCCACATTGCTTGGCAATGTCCAAGGTGTTGTTGTCCAAGCAAGGAAGTAGGCATCTTCGCCCTTTACCTTAAACTTGACAATCGCCGATTTTTCCTTGACATCCTTATATCCTTGTGCAACCTCATGGCTAGAAAGAGGTGTTCCACATCTTGGACAATAAGGTACGACCTTAAAGCCCTTGTACAAAAGTCCCTTGTCCCAAATCTGCTTGAGGGCCCACCACTCAGACTCAATAAAATTGTTCTCATAGGTGACATATGGATTTTCCATATCTGCCCAAAATCCAACGACACCTGAAAACTCTTCCCACATGCCCTTGTATTTCCAGACGCTCTCCTTGCACTCCTTGATAAATGGCTCAAGACCATATGCCTCGATCTGTTCCTTTCCATCAAGTCCAAGCTTTTTTTCTACTTCAAGCTCCACAGGAAGCCCATGCGTATCCCATCCCGCCTTTCTTGGAACTTTATAGCCTTTCATTGTTCGATATCGTGGAATCATATCCTTGATCACTCTGGTCAAAACATGACCAATATGTGGCTTTCCATTCGCTGTTGGCGGACCATCATAAAACATATATGTTGGGGAATCTTTTCGATCTTCAATACTCTTTTCAAAGATCTCTTCATCTTCCCAAAATTTCTCTACTTCTTTTTCTCTTTCTACGAATTTCAAATCAGTAGGTACTTTGTTGTACATATTTAAACTTCCTTTCATAAAAATAGCCCCATCCTGTGAACAGGACGAGGCAAATGCGTCGATAAAATTACATTCTCTCCATCTCAGCCTTTTCTCTTCCCTATTTAAACATAGTTTTTTATTGCTGTCAAGGATTTGTCACAAGTTCTACTTCCTCGTCCCGACCATGGCAAGAAATATAAAAAGTGTTGACAAATACCAAAGATAAATCCTTGCATCCTTTAATTGATACTTTAATATCATCACAGTCACCACCATGGTCAGAAAAAACAAAATAGCAAAAAAGTAAAAATGCCAATTTTCCTTCCTAAATCGCTTTCTTCCTCCAAGAAAACAAAAATTCAAAAAACTAATGACTACAATAGCTAGACAATATTGAGAGATCTGAATGCTATAGTCAATATGAGAGAGTAGGTAAAAACAACCTCCACAACCCAAAGTTCCCATTCCCCACATCAAGATATCCATAAGAAATAACCCAATGCTCCCCATCTCTAGCGTCTTTGGTCGATTGCGTATTTGATAAGTAAAAATGATTGCCACAAATACAGGAATAACGACAATAAAGAATAAAAGAATAGAAACCAGACTCTGCATCTATGAACTACCCCCTCCTTATAACCTGTTTGTCATTTTAACATTGCAAAAATTTCTTGTCAACAAAGCAAAAAGAGCGTGCAACCTAGGCACGCTCTTTCTTACTATGAATTTGAATTTTCCTGTGCATCCTGTGCTCTTAAAAACTCATCGTCAAAGGCTCTAGCCACCTTCTTACCGCTGTCATTAAAATAAATCCATTGGTCTTTAATCAGTGTCCAGCCCTTGGCCATCTTTCCTTCATTCTTGTCTTTTCCTTCGTGAAGGTAATAGGTGTCTTTGTTCTTATCGACAAATAGACCAGTTTCCATTCTTCCCTCAACTTTTGGAGCCGAAGTATTAAAGTAATACCAATCATCTCCAATCTTTCGCCAACCAACAACAAGTTCGCCAGCGTATTGATCTTGACTTTCTTCGAGATAGAACCAATGTCCCTTCTCATCCTTTACCCAACCAGTTTGCATATTTCCATCGCTGTCAAATCGGAACCACGAAAAATGTGTTCCCTGTTTTGTCTGCGATGTTGTGTAGGCCTTTACCCAAGTGTTCTTATATGGTTCTCCATTGCTTCGAAGAAGTTGCCAATGATTGCCATTTCTTTGCCACTTGCGGTCTACTGTATCGCTGGCCACCAAATGTCCATGCATATTTTTTGCCTGATCTTCCCAACCATAAATCTTACCACTTCGACTTGTCTCTGTGCCCACAGGTGCTTTTACACCTGAGCCATCACTTTTTTGACGATAATCTTTTTGTGGTAAAGTTTCTGACTGTGTTGATTGTGTTGGTGTCTGTGAATGAGTCTGTGAATGAGTCTCTGGAACGCTCACTTGAGGTAAATTTTCAACATTTGGCTCCTCGACATCTGTTGCATTGCCTGAAGTTGTTCCAGAATACCACTTTGTTGTAATCGCAAATCCACCCTCTGAAAGGCTTGAACGCTCTGATACAGGTGAAAGCTCACCATTAAATAGATAGGATTGATTTTTATTGTTCTCTGATGCATTTTCATCATACGCCACGCCAATGGACTCTCCAATTGGCTTTGCATAGCGAACAGCAACATAAATTGGATCGCTTGTCTTTAGGTAATAATCGCTAAAATCTACGCTATTCCAGCCGCTGTGTGCATTTTCCACATCCCTAAATGGAATTAATTCGCGAAGTCGTCTTCCACTATCATAGCCAACGACACCCACTTGAATGTGATTGCCACGGTAATCGCCGCTATTGACCAAGTACAAATTCGCACTCTTTAAAATTCCACCATCAACAGGTGTGACAAATTTCACAGCAACACCCTGTTCCTGACCGCCAGTCATTACAGCTTCCACATTTGCACCATCAACATCACCAACACCATTATTTTGTGAATATTCCTCTAAGTTAGATAACTGAAAAAGAGTCACATTTTTTAGTGTGTTTTCGCCTGCATTGAGTCTTAACTTCATGGTCTTAGAAAGATATCCGTACTTAGAAAAACGAAGTGTATAATTTCCCTCATATGCCGCTTGAATGCGGTATGAACCATCTTCGTTTGTCTGCACATTATCAACATTTTCATCCTCTACAACTTTGACATTGACACCAGAAAGAGCATTTCCTGTCTCATCAAGTACTTTGCCACTCACCTTCGCAATCTGCGCAGGTTGAAGTACAAAGTCTACTTTTTGATTTGACTGACTAGATAAATCCACCTGTGCAGTTTGCGTAATATAACCATAGGCAGAAACTTCTACTGTATATGGTGAACCCGCTTGATTCACTGCATGGGGAATCTTATAACTTCCATCTGACTTTGCATAGGCATAGGCTCCTGTGTCCAATACCTTGATTAATGGCTTAAATGCAATATTTCGGTTGATACTCTGCTTTTTAACCATCACAGCAGTACTCGTCTCCTCTTTCGATTCGTTCTCCTTGGCCTCATCTGTAGCGTCAGCAGGCGTTGCCACTCTAGCTGCTGATACGCTCTCTCCACTGTGAGAACTCTCGCTTTGTTCTTGAGTTGTTTGAGTTGTCTGTGCTTGGGTTGTCTGTGCTGGTGAAACTTCAACCTCTTCATATGCACTCATATTTCTTTCGCCACCCTTTGTGACCTTGCCATAGATGGATCCCTGTTCTCTTCCCCTTAAGCTAGCCACTGCATCGTAGGCATTGACCAAGCCATAGCCATAAGCCATGTTGGGAGATTGAGAAAATTTTTCATCGGTCAATGGCTCTGCTGTCTTTTCCAAAATTTCCTTTGCTCTTTGTGGAGTCAAACTTGGATCTGCTTGTTTTAAAAGTGCCAAAACACCACTGACATGCGGAGCTGCCATGCTGGTTCCGCTGTCATTAACATACTCGCCCATTGCATTCAATGAACGAATAGAAACACCAGGTGCTGATATTTCTGGCTTAGTTACATTTCCAGAAGGATCAAACACAGATGGTCCTTTCTCTGAAAATGGAGCAATCTTCTTTTTCTTATCTACTGCTCCTACAGCGATAACATCCAAAAGATTTGCTGGATTGGCAATGGTGCCAAGTCCACTTTCACTATCTGTATTTTCTGCATTTCCTGCAGCAAATACAGCAATAATTCCTGCATCCTGCCAGGTCTGTGCCATTCTGGCAAACCACTCATCATTATTATTTGATGCACCTGCCCAAGAGTTATTAATAATATCTGGATGCATACTATACATCCAATCACCAGCTCTTAAAATCACATCACTGCTGGTCATTCCCTCAGAGATTGCCCTTGCATTAATAAACTTTGCCCCCGGGGCTACTCCAATTCGATTTAAGCTGTCACCTTCTTTTCCAAGAATTGTTCCTGCAACATGAGTTCCATGTGTGTTCTCTGATGAAGCCGCTGGCTCCACCTTATCTGGATCAATAAAATCCTTGTAATACTTTGTGTCATATGTTCCCGTTGCCGCATCATAGCCCTTATAGGCATTGCGAAGTACAGGAAGTTTATAATTGACACCTGTATCAATAATTCCAATGGTCACACCACTTCCGTCAAGATGAAATTCATCCCAAACACTGTTTGCACGCACCATCTTTACGCCCCAATCAATGCCATCTGCACTGTCGATTGCATCTCCACCATTTTGTGCACTCGATGAACTTGATGTGTCCACTGCACTGACTTTACCATTTAAGGCAATGTCCTCTACGGACGGATGGGCTGCCAATTGTCGGATAAAATCGATATCACTTGCAATGACATGGATTGAATTTGACGAAAAAAAGCTCTCATATGATGAGACCTTTCCCTGCTCCAGTGCACGATCCAACATCTCCTTGATGTCATTTTGTGCCACTGCTGCAGCCTTTTGCGCACTCATATCATCAGCATTCTTATCCTGCCTAATCAGGAGCAAAAGGTCATAAGGGCCACTGCTTTGCTTTTTTAGAATCTCGTCTAAGTGGTTGCTCTTTGCATTTTCTTGAGCTGCATAGGCAATACCTGAGCCAAGTCCAAAGGGCAAGCTAGAACAAGAGAGCACTGCAACAAGTCCCAAACTCAAAACTTGTTTCCATAACTTTTTCATTCCTTGAAATCCTCTCAAAACTTTATGCGTGAGAGGAAGAATCTCTGAAACTTTCAACTCTCACGCCAAAATTATTTTGTAGTTTGAGCCATACTCTAGTTCCAGATTCCTATTCAATTTTTTGTTGCTAAACATTTTATGCTAACAACTGAGATATGCAACGAAAAGGTATGCTACTCGCGATCACCCAGCATATCTTCGGGTCTGTATAAACTTGTTAAATCAAAAAATCGTAACTCGAAATACCACCATCCTTTGAGTATTATAGTTCTCTGAAGCTAAAGAACAGCTTCGCACAATATCATAACAACAAATCACAGAATTGTCTATTTCTATTTTTCTGTGCTATAATTAGGTAAAATTATTTTTAAGAAAAGGAGAATCCCATGGCACAACAAAACTTAAGCCTGCTGACTGACCTATACGAGCTCACCATGATGCAGGGCTATTTTCTATCACATAACACCAATGAAACTGTAATTTTTGACGCATTTTATCGAAGTAATCCTGGACACAATGGCTATGCTATCTGTGCAGGGCTTGAACAGGTGATTCAATATGTAAAAAATCTTCATTTTTCAGCGGAAGATATTCAATACTTAGAAAGTCTTCACCTGTTTCAGCCTACCTTCTTGGAGTATTTAAAAAACTTTAAATTTTCAGGAAGTATCTATGCCATTCCAGAAGGAACGGTGATGTTTCCTAGAGAACCTTTTATCAAGATTATTGCTCCTGTTATTGAGGCACAAATTCTTGAGACAGCTATATTAAATATCATTAACCACCAATCCCTTATTGCCACCAAAGCCGCCAGAGTCGTCCACGCAGCAGATGGCGATGCCGTTCTTGAATTTGGACTTCGAAGAGCACAAGGTCCTGATGCTGGCATCTATGGGGCAAGAGCTGCTGTTATCGGTGGTTGTAGTGGAACAAGTAATGTCTTAGCTGGCAAAATGTTTGACATCCCTGTGATGGGCACACACGCACACAGTTGGATTATGAGCTTTCCCGACGAACTCACTGCCTTTCGAAATTATGCAAAAATTTATCCAAATAATTGCATCCTTCTTGTTGATACCTACGACACGCTAAAAAGTGGCGTTCCCAATGCCATCAAAGTCTTTCTCGAAATGAAGGAGGCAGGGATAAAACTAGAACACTACGGCATTCGCCTAGATAGTGGAGACCTTGCCTATCTTTCCAAGAAAGCAAAAAAAATGTTTGACCAGGCCGGACTAAAGGATGCCATTATTTCTGCCTCCAATGATCTAGATGAAGATTTAATTTCTTCTCTAAAGATTCAGGGTGCACAAATTAATTCCTGGGGTGTCGGTACCCATTTGATTACCTCCAATAAGTGCCCTTCCTTTGGCGGTGTCTATAAGCTCGCAGCCATCAAAGATCTAGCAACTGGTGAGTTTATTCCAAAGATTAAGCTTTCAGAAAATGCTGAAAAAATTACGAATCCAGGAAATAAGACTATTTATCGCATCTATGACAAAAAGGAACACAAAATCATCGCCGATTTAATTTGTATGGCCGATGAACATTTTGATGAAAACAAACCGCTCAATCTCTTCGACCCCATCGAGACATGGAAACGAACTCATCTCGACCCTGGCAGCTACACCCTTCGAGAATTGCTTGTTCCCATCTTTGTGGATGGAAAATGCGTCTATGAAAGCCCAAGTGTGATGGAATTGCAAAAAATTTGCAATGCAGAAAAAAATACACTCTGGGATGAGGCAAAGCGCCTGGCTTATCCTCATGAGACCTATGTCGATCTTTCCAACAAGCTCTGGCATACCAAAAATGAGCTTTTGAAAAAATATCATGTGGCCAATGCCACGCCACTTGATCAAGCATACTAGTAAATAAAGAAAAGGATTACCCATGATACAAGAAATTTACCCAAAAATATTCAACCCACAGTTTAAAAACCATTCTCCAAGAGATGGTGCCTATGCCCTCTACTTTGAGGGCAATACAGTGCTGCTTTCCAAAGATAAACTTGGAAATCATACCATTCCGCAGTTTCAAGACCTGAAGACAAAAAGACAAGATGGGGGATATTACCTATTCTCCATCGATAAAGATGAGTATTATCTCATTGATGATCCATCTGTTTGTAAACATTCTAGTTTCTCTATGGAGCCAATTTCGACCTTTCGACATTTTCATGATCAGGCTGCAAGCTTTGCCGGAGTGACGGGTGGACAGATCTATCGCTTTTTGCAATCGAGAATTTATTGCGGTCACTGTGGAAGTAAGACCATTCGCTCCACAACAGAGCGTGCCGTCATTTGTCCAAACTGTGGTGCGATAGAGTATCCAAAGATCAGTCCTGCCATTATCGTAGCGATTACTGATGGCGATCGCATTCTTTTGACAAAAGGAAGGAACACGACCTATAAACACTATGCTCTTGTTGCAGGATTTATGGAAATTGGAGAAACTCCCGAGGATGCTGTTCGCAGAGAAGTGATGGAAGAGGTCGGACTAAAAATCAAAAATATTCGTGCCCACAAATCACAACCTTGGGCATTTTCAGATACTCTTATGATGGGATTTACTGCCGAGCTTGATGGCGATGACACCATCACCTTACAGGAAGAAGAGTTAAAAGAAGCTTCTTGGTTTGAGCGAAAAGATGTTCCGCTGCCAGATAGCACGATAAGTGTCGGGCAAGAAATGATTGCCTACTTTAAGGAAGGAAAATTGCAATGAAAAAAATCTTACTCATTGGAACGGGAGGCACCATTGCCTCCCAAAAAAGTGATGACGGACTGCGTCCACAAATTAAGCCATCTGAGCTTCTCTCCTATGTCCCTGTAGTAAAAAAATTTGCGGATGTCTCTTCCATCGAATTATTTAATCTCGACAGCACCAATATTCAGCCCGAAAATTGGATACAGATTGCTGATTGTATCAAGAGTAATTACTTTGATTTTGATGGATTTGTAATTTGTCACGGAACAGATACCATGGCCTACACAGCAGCCGCACTGTCCTATCTCGTTCAAAACTCACTAAAACCCATTATTGTCACAGGAGCACAAAAGCCAATTGATTTAGATGTCACTGATGCACGAACAAACCTGCATGACAGTATTCTCTTTGCCTCTCACGACCATGCCTATGGCGTCAATATTGTATTTGATGGTAAAGTCATCAGTGGAACAAGGGCAAGAAAGGAGCGAACCAAGAGCTACAATGCCTTTTCTTCCATCAATTTTCCATATATTGCAGCTATTCAAGATGACCATGTCATCTTCTATCTCGATGATAAATCCGCAGTAAATGAGAGTATTCGCTTTTACAATGAACTTAATTCTAAAGTTTGTCTATTAAAGTTAATTCCTTCAATGGATCCAAAACTCCTCGATTTTATTGGCACACAATATGATGCCGTCATTATTGAATCCTTTGGTGTAGGTGGTTTGCCAAGTCATAAGGATGGAGACTTTAAACTTTCTATTCAACAGTTAATTGAAAATGGAAAGACCATTGTTATGACGACTCAGGTTCCACTCGAAGGAAGTCATATGTCTGTATATGAGGTTGGAAAGAATATCAAACAGCAATTTGGTCTGATTGAAAGCTACGATATGACTTTAGAAGCCACGGCAACAAAACTGATGTGGATTTTATCACAAACAAAAGATCCAGAGGAAATTCGCCGATTGTTTTACAAAACCATCAATCGTGACACCCTCTGGAACGCTAGTTTTTAATTCATAAATGGAACAGGATTGCTCCAGCGCACTTCACTGGATTGCTCCTTTGTCAAAGTATATTTTGCCTTTTCTTCAGGATTTGTCGATGTGCTTTCTTTTAGTGCGTAGGCCTTTGCATCCGAATCCCATTTCCAGCGATTGTCAATCACTGTTCTGCCATTGCTGGCTCGAAGTGTAAATACCACCTGTGCACCGTCTCGTTCATTGACACCATAGGTAAAATCCCCGTCCATATTGTCGTGAACAAAATTTCCTGTCTTATAGCTAGAAATACTGTCATCCGATGGAGAAGGAGCAAGATAGGAATATCCTATCGTTCCGCTTCCCTCCATCAACCCATTGGACCACTCTCCCTCCGAATAATCAAATCTCGGAGCATCCAGATTATAGGCCGTCAAAGCAATACCATGGCCATTGATACTTCCATTGACAAAACTTCCATAAAAAATTGTATTGCTCGCCTTTAGCACAATGCCATCGGCATTTTGCCCCTTCTTTGGCATTAGGCGAACGCCTCGACCATCAAACAAATAGGTTCGCCCCTCAAATGTCTTGTCGCACAAATTCTCCAGATCTTCTTGTTTTTCAAGTAAAATTCTCGCCACAGATTCCAAATTGCGATTTGAAATCTGTGTATATAAGTCATTCAATAAATCTTGTTCCTGTGCACTCAATGTTGGCACAGTGATCGCAATGCTTTCAGCCACACTTTGACTTTGCTCTTCACTCTCTTTTTTATTGTTGGCAATGCTTTGTGCAATGCTCTGTGCTGCACTTTGCTTTTCCTCAGCAATTGCTGTCTCATAAGAGGCCGATTCCGACACAACCATCACTCTCTTGTATGTCTTCATCCCCGGAATAGCCAATGCGGCAACAGCCACAATGCTAATCAATGCGCCCATTGCCACAATCTTCTTTCTTTTCGTTGTCATCTCCCAATCACTCCCTGTTTGCGTCTTAGAGTTTAAATGAAGTCTTCAATGAAACCACACGGTTAAATACCATATGCTCTGGCGTAGAATCCTTACAATCTATGCAATAGAAACCATTTCGCACAAATTGATAGCTGTCATACGCCTTTGCATTGTTAAAGTTTGGCTCTACATAGCATTCCTTTAATACGGTCAATGAATTTGGATTGACATTGAGATTGCCTTCTTCGTCAAACTTTCCCTTCTCTTCATCCACAATATTCTCATAGAGTCTGCACTCTACCTGCTTTGCTGTACTTACATTGACCCAGTGAATTGTACCCTTTACTTTTCTTGCATTAAATCCACTTCCACTCTTTGTCTCAGGATCATAGGTCGCATGAACTACCGTGATCTTTCCATTTTCATCCTTTTCAAATCCTGTGCAAGTGACAAAATAAGCCCCCATCAAGCGCACTTCATTTCCAGGAAAAAGTCGAAAATACTTCTTTGGTGGCTCTTCCATAAAATCCTCTCTCTCAATGTAGAGCTCTCTTCCAAATGGAATCATTCTCTCCCCAAGTTCTGGATTTTCCATGTTATTTGGCATTGGCAGCATCTCCACCTGATCCTCTGGATAATTGTCAATCACCAACTTAATTGGATCAAGCACAGCCATCATTCTTGGTCTCTTTAACTTTAAATCCTCTCGAATACAATATTCAAGCATCCCATAGTCCACAGAAGATTGTGCCTTAGACACACCACAAAGTTCAACAAACTTGCGAATAGATTCTGGTGTATATCCCCTTCTTCGAAGTGCTGCAATCGAAACTAATCTTGGGTCGTCCCAACCATCCACAATGCCATCTTCTACAAGCTTTTTAATATATCGCTTTCCTGTAACCACATTGGTCAAGTATAACTTTGCAAACTCAATCTGTCTTGGTGGCTCACTGTACTCACATTCTCTCACCACCCAATCATAGAGTGGTCGATGATCCTCAAACTCCAGAGTACAAATGCTGTGTGTAATATGCTCAATGGCATCTTCAATTGGATGTGCAAAATCATACATCGGATAAATGCACCACTTATCTCCTGTGTTGTGATGCTTCATTCTCGCCACGCGGTAGATCACAGGATCGCGCATATTGATATTTGGTGATGCCATATCAATCTTTGCACGAAGCACACGCCTTCCATCTTCTACTTTGCCCTCTTTCATTTCCTCAAAGAGACGCAAGTTTTCCTCAACACTGCGATTCCTATATGGACTTTCCTTTCCAGGATTTTTAAAATCTCCTCTATACTCCCTAATTTCATCTGCAGTTAAATCACAGACAAAGGCCTTTCCCTTTTGAATCAATAAAACAGCCTTTTCGTACATCTCATCAAAATAATTAGATGCAAAAAAGAGGCGGTCTTCATAATCTGCCCCTAACCAATTGACATCTTCCTTGATAGAATCAACAAACTCCTCCTTCTCCTTGGTCGGATTGGTATCATCAAAGCGAAGATTAAACTTTCCCTTATACTCCTCTGCCAAACCTGAATTTAAAAGAATGGACTTTGCATGTCCAATATGCAAATATCCATTTGGCTCTGGTGGAAATCTTGTCTGCACATGTGTATATTTTCCCTCTGCAAGATCTTTTTCAATCTCTAATTCAATAAAATTTTTTGATACTACTTCCTCTGCCATCTCGTCCTCCTAAACAGAATATCATTGCTTTTATCTTATCATATCTTCTCAAATAAGAAAAGATGCCCCACCTTTTCTGTCAACTTTCCAGAAAAAATGGGACATCTTGCCTAAAATTCCTCTTCCTCATCCTCTTCTGCAATAACACCAAAAATTGCAGACATTCCTGCAACTGGTCCAATAATTGCTGCAAACAGTGAGATAAAAAGAATGCCTACAAATATCATCCAAAAATCCAAGTAGCTCCCTCCCCTCTGTGATTTATCCTATTTTCCTACGCCTCATCAATGGACTTTCCAATGTCTGTGCGCATATATTTATTGCGAAATGAAATCCATTCCGTCGCCTCATAGGCCTTTTGTCTTGCCTGTGCCAAAGTATTTCCCGTTGCTGTAATCCCCAATACTCTTCCACCTGCTGTGACTACTTTTCCATTCTCGTCAAAGGCTGTGCCCGCATGAAAGCAAAAATAATCATCTCTTCCGTCAAATGCCGAAAATCCAGATATTGGCACACCTTTTTCATATTTTTGTGGATATCCATCACTGGCAAGAACGACACAAACGGCTGCATTATCGGCAAACTTCAATTCTATTTGGTCTAATGTTCCATCAATACAAGCATTAAAGACATCTACAATATCATTCTCCATTCTAGGCAGTACGACCTGCGTCTCTGGATCTCCAAATCTTGCATTGTACTCGAGCACTTTTGGACCATCCGCTGTCAGCATCAATCCAAAGAAAATAATACCTTTAAATTCTCTGCCCTCGGCACGCATAGCATCCACCGTCTTTTGATAAATATGTTCCTTACAAAATGCATCCACTTCTTCAGTATAGAATGGACTTGGTGAAAATGTTCCCATTCCCCCTGTATTGAGCCCCTGATCTCCATCCTTCGCTCTCTTGTGATCCTGAGCGGAAGTCATAATTTTTATGGTCTTTCCATCGACAAAGGAGAGAACACTCACCTCTCGCCCAACCATAAACTCCTCGACAACAATCTTCTCTCCTGCACTTCCAAATTCCTTATTGATCATCAATTCCTCAACGCCTGCCTTTGCCTGCTCAAGATCTTGACAAATCAACACGCCCTTTCCCAATGCCAAGCCATCGGCCTTTAATACAATTGGCATCTTCGCTGTTTCAAGATAAGCAAGTGCTTCCTGTGGCGAAGTAAAAGTCTCATAGGCACAGGTTGGAATACCATACTTTTTCATTAAATCCTTTGAAAATGCCTTTGAGCCTTCAAGAATCGCTGCATTTTTTCTAGGGCCAAATACTCGAAGTCCTTCCCTTTCAAATTCATCTACAATCCCTCCACAGAGCGGATCATCCATACCAATTACGGTCAAATCAATAGCTTTTTCCTTTGCAAAGTCAACCAATGCCTGAAAGTTCATCACAGAAATTGGTACACATTCTGCCACCTGAGCAATGCCTGCATTGCCAGGAGCACAATAAATTTTATCTACCTGTTTGCTCTGTGCAATCTTTGTGCAAATGGCATGCTCTCGACCGCCACCGCCGACAACCAATACCTTCATCACTTGACCTCCTCATTGTTTGCGATTTGATGAATGGCCTGGGGTAAAATCACCCACTCTGCCTCTTCCATCACTCTCTGCTGTAAACGCTTTGGCGTATCACCACTTTTTACTTCTACTGCCTTTTGCAAAATAATGGGACCAGAGTCCATCCCCTCATCGACATAGTGAACTGTAGCTCCCGTCACCTTGACTCCCCTTTTCAGTGCAGCCTCATGTACCTTTAAACCATAGTAACCAACGCCACAAAAACTCGGAATCAATGAAGGATGAATGTTAATAATTCTTCCTCGAAAGGCCTCAACCATTTCTGGTGGAATCTTAACTAAAAATCCTGCCAGGACAATCAAATCCAAATTCCTCTCCTTCAGTGCTCTCAGCATGGCTTGATTAAATTCTTCTCGAGTTTCAAAGCTGGATGGAGACAGTGCCATAGCCTCAATGCCTGCATTTTTTGCCCTCTCCAGTGCATAGGCATTGGCATTATTTGAAAAAACAAAGCTCACCTTGGCATTCTTTACTCTTCCTGCATCAATGGCATCTAAAATGGCCTGCAAATTGGTTCCGCCTCCACTGACCAACACTCCGACTTTTAGCATAGTTTCACGCCCTTTTTTCCATCCTCTACATGGCCAATCACAAAGCACTCCTCACCTGCTGCTCGAATTGCCTTTACTGTCGTTTCTTCATCTTCCTTTGCCACACTAAGGAGCATACCAATGCCCATATTATAGGTATTGTACATCATTTCCTCAGAGACATTGCCCTTCTTTGCCATCAATTTAAAAATAGCAGGAACCTCATAGGCATCTTTTCTAATGACAGCAAGCTTATCCTCTGGCAACATTCTTGGAATATTTTCATAGAAACCACCACCCGTGATATGGGAACAGCCATGAACCTTGACACCGGCATCCTTTATTGATTTCATCGCCTTGACATAAATCTTTGTCGGTGCAAGAAGTGCCTCTCCAAGCGTCTTTCCCAGTTCATCATAATAAGTAGCTAGGCTTTCCTTCGTCATATCAAAAATTTTTCTCACCAGAGAAAATCCATTGCTGTGCACACCACTGGAAGCAATGCCAATTAAGACATCGCCACTTTGAATACTTTCGCCTGTAATCATATCCTTTTTGTCGACCACACCGACAGCAAAGCCCGCAAGGTCATACTCATCTTCTGGATAAAAGCCTGGCATTTCTGCCGTTTCTCCACCAATGAGTGCTGCACTAGACTGCACACAGCCATCGGCGACACCAGAGACAATCTGAGCAATCTTTTCAGGCTCATTCTTTCCACACGCAATATAATCAAGGAAAAAGAGTGGCTCTCCGCCTGCACAGGCCACATCATTGACACACATAGCAACACAATCAATACCAATGGTATTGTGCTTATCCATCAAAAAGGCAAGCTTTAATTTTGTGCCCACACCATCTGTTCCCGAAAGAAGAATTGGCTCATCCATCTCCTTGATTTTTTCTAAAGAAAATGCCCCCGAAAATCCGCCGAGACCACCAAGGACCTCTGGACGCATCGTACTCTTTACAAACTTCTTCATCAATTCCACTGACTTATAGCCAGCCTCAATGTCAACTCCAGCACTCTTGTAATCCATATTGTCCTCCTATCTACTTGCCCATCTCTTTTAGATATGCCTCATATCCAATTTCTTTTAGTCGCTCTGCCTTATGAACCACTTCATTTTTCATCTCTTCGGTATAAGCCTCTAATTTTTTTTCTAACTCGCTGTCAGAAACGGCCAAAATCTTTGCTGCCAAAATTCCCGCATTCTTGCCACCATTGATGGCCACAGTCGCACATGGAATACCTGATGGCATCTGTACGATGGAATAGAGTGAATCCACACCACCAAGATCTGATGTCTTCATAGGAACACCAATGACTGGCAATGAAACAAGTGCCGCACACATTCCCGGAAGATGTGCTGCCTTTCCTGCCCCCGCAATAATCACTTTAAAGCCATTTTCCTTTGCCTTCTTTGCCCAGTCAAAGAAAATATCAGGCTCCCTGTGTGCAGATATAATGGTCATCTCAAAATCAATTCCCATTTTCTTTAAAAAATCGGCTGCCTGTGCCATAATCGGCATATCTGAGTCGCTTCCCATTACAATTCCTACTTTTGACATAACTTTTCTCCTTTGTATTGATCTATGTTATTCGGATATTTTCCGCATTAACCAACAATTTAGCCCATGGCCTCATTCAATTCCTCAAGTCCCTCTAGAGCAAACTTTCCATCGACAACAATGGCAATCTCTTTTCCATCTGCACAAATGGCATGGATATCCCCCAATTCATCATATGGAATCGTGATATCGGTGTGACAATTCATATAGGCCTTTTCCCTGTTGCTGTGACGAAGCAAAGAAACTTCATTGTCCTTGGCAATAATTGCCTTTCCATCTGGATTATAAGTCACTTCATCTTCCTCGTGACTGTAGCAGGTATCACCAATTGCAAAATGGGGGCCCATCTTCTCTGCAATTAAAATTGGCAACTGATCAAAAATCTGATACTTCTTTGCCACTGCATAAGCTGTCGTATTGGTTCCAATGGCGAATTCCCCAAGTGGAAGACTCTTTCTGTTCTTTAAAAGTACTTCCTCAATCAAACTCTGATTTTCACTTTCGTTCTCGAAATTTTGACAGGAATACTTTGAGACCATACCATCACAAAACCACAGTCTCAAATCCTTAAATAAAATATCGCCAATATAGACTCTTCCCACATGCAAAAGTCCATTAGTTCCCTTGAGCACTGGTGAAGTAAAGACCTCACCAACAGGAATATTGACATCTGCAACACAATTTTCAAAATTTGTCTGCTTCTTTGGATCCTTCAAGGAGTGTAATTTCACGGTAACATCTGTATCATTTCCCTGTCCACCCTGAACATGTACACATTCTGCCTGATCAAGAGCATCAATAATGATCTGTTGCATCCTCTGATAGTGTTGATAATCCAGTGTATTGATGCGAATAATTTCATCAAAAATCTTGCGATAGCATTCTTTGTCCTCTACAATGTCTGGCAATGGCCAAGCAATAATCGTAAAGCTTGTCTTTTCCGTTTGAACATAGCGATTTAAGAGCATTGAAAATTCATTTGAAAAATCAAGGCGAAGCTTCTTTTGTTTGTCGCTATAACTGAGGGCATGCTCTGTATTTACTGGCACAAAGCTCTTCTCTCCAAAAGTCTCTATCACTGCCGGTCCCGCATAGACATCAAGAATCTCTTTGTTTTCTTCATAGGCCATTTCTAACAGTGCTAATTTTCTATCTGTAAAGGCCTTTTTTAAAATCAATGCCCCGTCAAAGCGATGGTCATAGTCATATTGGCGATTTGGACTCTGCCCACCACATCCACGGCTTCTTTCCCCAACAATATCAGCTAAACGATATGGTGTTCGGTAAAGAATTGGCTCAAATCCCATATCCAAAAAATTTTGAATTGCTACCTTGACCACTCGCTCAAATCCAATCGGACAATGCAAAGAAACATTCTTTACCTTACTCAAATCCTTTCCCAGCACGACAAATCCCTTTTGATAGCCCTGAGTGTAGGTATCCGCCATCTTTTTAATCGTCTCTTCTGGCAATGCATTGAGATACTTTGCCATAGCAATCTCACTATTTGAAATATATTGACCAAATAAAAATAAATAGCGAAGGTCATTCAAATCTGCATTTTCAATAATATCTCGAATAAAGTGATTTTGTGGTGTCAAAGTTTCTCTCACTCGCTCTGGCACAGTGACATCCAAATAGTCAAACATATACCAAAAGAAAATATCTTCCAACTGCTTTGCTGTGACATCTTCTTCCTTAGCTGCTGTATAGATTTCTAAAAAGACCTCCAACACACTGGAGATATTCTCCTCTTTTCTCTCATAAGCCATCGGAATAATGCTTCTAAGCTCTCTTGCAAGGACACAAAGCACCTGTCCAAATTCTTCTCCATATTTTTCAAAAAGTACATCGGGATGGAAAAATGATTTGTTATAATTTTGTGGCAAAATCTGTGCATATAATTTTTCTTGAATAGACTGTAATGTCTCAAAATCATAGTTTTCATACTTTCCACTGTCGATATCCCTTTTTAATTCATCTACATCAATGACAAATTCAGCCATTGACACAAAAAAGTCGCCAAAGTGCACCGACAAATCCTCTTTTGGAATTTGCCGAATGCGTTCTGTGGCAAGTTCATAACGTTCCATCTTCTACCCTCTTCCAAGTATTCCACCAACTACAATAATCAAAAACCACAATAAAAAATTGCATCCCCCAAGTGCCAGTCCAATATAGGCAAGAATCATTCTTGTCTCCTTTTCTAAGAAGGAAAGTATGCCATACCAAAATCCTGCCAAGGCAAAGAGAATGGAACTAATGGCCAAAGCGGACAGTGATAAATCGGGAGCTCCCTTTAAATCCACAACTAAACGATAGGCACAAATGGTAAAGATGGATGCAATCAAACTCAAAAATACCGACATCAAACTTCTTCTTGAAAGTGGCTTTCGCACATAATTGACCAAAGCAGGATTGATTTCTTGCTTTCGATCCTCTGGATAGCTAAACCTCTCCTCTTCGAGAATAGATTGCCCCTTATTTCTGACTGGCTTTAAAAACTTATACTTCTTGTTCTTTCTCAATTTGTCAAACATCTGTCTAATTCTTTGCCCCATATTGCTCGTAGTAATGATCAATTCTTGACTTTAATTCATCATCAATCACGATTCTTCCCTTGTATGGCTTATTATAAAGATGCTCCACAACTTCGTGCATTGTCACAATCGCTGAAGTCTTCATCCCATACTTTTGTGCAATCTCCTTGAGAGCCGATTGTTCTCCCTTTCCTCTCTCACAGCGGTCCACGCTGACAATCAAACCAATAACATCTGCATCGCCCTGACTCTTAATAATTGGATAAGTCTCCTCAATGGAAGTTCCCGCTGTCGTCACATCTTCGATAATGAGCACTCGATCACCATCTGCAATTGGACTTCCAAGCAAAATTCCCTTGTCCCCGTGATCCTTTACTTCCTTGCGATTGGAACAGTACTTCACTTCCTTACCTGTCAATCTTGAAATTTCCATGCTCGTTGCCACAGTCAGCGGAATTCCCTTGTAGGCTGGTCCAAACAAAACATCAAAATCCAAACCAAAATTGTCCTTAATTGCCTGTGCATAGTACTCTCCAAGTTTGGTCAACTGTGCACCTGTTCGATAAAATCCAGTATTGACAAAAAATGGAGTCTTTCTTCCGCTCTTTGTCACGAAATCTCCAAACTTTAACACTTCACAATCAATCATAAATTCAATAAACTCTGCCTTATATCTTTCCATTTCATCCCATTCCTTTTCTACTCACTTTATTTTGCAATGTCACCGCTTACTTGACAGCACCAATCAATTCTCGCACATCTGAAATTTGATGATCCAACAAGTATTTTTCAATGCCATCGACCACTTCCATCGTCACATTCGGATTATAAAAATTGGCAGTTCCCACACTCACCATGGTTGCTCCCGCAAGCAAAAATTCAATCGCATCTTCCCAGCAAGAAATTCCACCCATACCCACAATTGGAATTTGTACTGCCTGTGCCACCTGATAGACCATTCTGACAGCTACCGGCTTAATTGCAGGTCCAGAAAATCCACCCGTGCGATTGGCAACAGCAAATGTCCGCCTTTGAATATCAATCTTCATCCCTGTCAAGGTGTTAATCAGAGAAAGGGCATCTGCACCACCTGCCTGTGCGGCCTTGGCCATCTCTGTAATATCTGTTACATTTGGAGAAAGTTTCATCATCACTGGTTGTTTGGCATGAGACTTTACTGCCTTCGTAATTGCCTCTACTGCCTTTGGATCCTGACCAAAGGCAATACCGCCCTCCTTGACATTTGGACAAGAAATATTAATTTCTAGCATATCGACATCCACATCTCCAAGTTTTTCCACCACATCAATATAGTCCTCTGTCGTCTTTCCGCAGACATTGACAATAATCTTTGTGTTGTACTTTCGCAAAAATGGCACATCTCGCTTTGCAAATACATCAATGCCAGGATTTTGCAAGCCAATGGCATTGAGCATCCCGCCATACACCTCTGCAATTCGTGGTGTAGGATTTCCAGCCCAAGGAATATTGGCCACCCCCTTTGTGGTCACTGCACCCAATCGATTTAAATCCACAAATTCGGCGTACTCTGCCCCTGAGCCAAATGTTCCACTTGCCACAGTCACAGGATTTTGAAATTCAACCCCTGCAATCTCTACCTTCATATTTGGTGCCATTAGATTTCTACCTCCTCAGCTAAAAATACTGGTCCATCTTTGCAAATTCTTCGATTGTTGACCTGTGAGTGATGATCAACTTCCTTTGTCTTGCACACACAAGCTAGGCATGCCCCCACTCCACAAGCCATTTTCTCTTCCAAGGAGATGTAACAGCGAATATGATTTTCCTTTGCATATGCCTTGATTGCTCGAAGCATTGGTGTCGGGCCACAGGCCATAATGGTATCGCCCTTAATTTTTCTTTCTCGAATGGCATCGAGGACATTGCCCTTTACGCCCTCGCTTCCATCTTCTGTGGCCACCACTATTTCACCATAGGCTTTAAATTCCTCTGCCAAAAATAATTGATTATCCCGATATCCCATGACTGCAGTCTTTTTTCCTACCTCAGGGAGCTGTTTCATCAACTCTAACATCGGCGGAATTCCAATACCTCCACCAATCAAAATCACATCTCCCATATCCTCAAGTAAAAATCCATTGCCAAGAGGTCCTAAAACTTCAATCTCATCTCCCGCACCTAATTTTGCAATTTCTGCAGTTCCTGTCTTTTCTCCTGTCACACGATAAACGAGGCGAAGCTCCCCCTTTTCTCTATCAATACCACAAATACTGATTGGTCTTGGTAGCAATCTCGCTGCATCATCAACATAGAGAGAGACAAATTGCCCCGGCACTGCCTCTTCAACCATTTCCTTGCACGCCAAACGCAGGTCATAGATATGTGGTCCAATACAGCTTTGCGAAATCACTCGCACACGCCTCTTTTGCTTGCTCATTATTTCCTCTCCCATTTCCATTTACTTTACTTTTTATCCGTATTATCCGTACTATTTTACCTTATTTGCATTGTCAACATTGTTAACCTTGTCATTATAGCACCCGATTGATATCCGCAATCATATCCATCGTCGCCTGACGAGATGCCTCAAAGAAATTCTCCTCACCAAACTTTTGATACTTTTCTTGGCGATAGGCAGCAATAATTCCTCTCGATGAGTTGACCACTGCACCGAGTCCATCCTCATTAAAACAATATCGTAAATCCTCTGCCGTTCCCCCTTGAGCACCGTATCCTGGCACAAGAAAATAAGTATTTGGCATTAACTTTCTCAAAACCTTACTCATCTCAGGATAAGTTGCACCGACCACAGCACCGACATTGGAATAGACTCCATCCATGCTCTCTTTTCCCCATGCAACCACCTTCTCCGCCACATGCTCATAGAGTGCCCTTCCATCAATTAAGCGATCCTGAAACTCTCCACTGGATGGATTTGATGTCTTTACCAAGACAAAAATGCCCTTATCATCGCTGTTACAAACATCAACAAATGGCTTAATTCCATCACTTCCAAGATATGGATTGACCGTGAGCATATCGGCATCAAATCCCTTGCAAACGGTATTTCCCACCTGAACATGTCCAATATGTCCCACTGCATATGCGGTCGAAGTTGAGCCAATATCTCCCCTCTTTGCATCAGCAATAACAATCAATCCCTTTTCCTTACAATACTTTACGGTCTTATCATACGCCACTAACCCAGCAAGACCAAATTGCTCATACATGGCAATCTGTGGCTTTACCGCTGGAATCAAATCAGCTACGGCATCGATAATTGCCTGATTAAACTTCCAAATGGCATCTGCTGCCCCCTCTAAGGTCTCACCATATTCTTTCAATGAAGTCTCCACTATATGCTTTGGAACATAGGATAACATTGGATCCAATCCCACACATATCGGTGCCTTTGTCTTTTGGATTTTCTCGATTAATCTGCTGATCATAAATTGAATTCTGCCATTGATATTGACTGTAGACAATCAGTCTTATATAAATGGCCTCTCCTCTCCTATAATTTCGTATCAATGTGTCATCTATTATTCTATAATTATTTTGAATATTGCACAAGTCTTTTAGGGAGTTTCTGTAAGATTGAAGAGACGACAATAAAAATTCAATTAATCAAAATAAATGAGAGTCTCCAAGTAAACTTCTTGAACACTCTCATTTTTATATGCATATTCCTGATTCGCACTGACTTTCCTATAACTAACTATCCTTCTCATTTCCCTATGACTATAGCTACATCCTTAGCTCCTTCCATTACTTTCAAATTCAATCCTGTTGTTGTAGTTCCTGCTGAAAGTGTACCCACTGTGACTGCTGTGCCGTTCTCCACTCCTGCTGTTATTGCTATATTGGCTGTAGTTGTACCCACCACTTCTCCAATAGTAGCTGTGCCTTTTGCCACTGTTACGCCAATCTCTCCTCCTGCTGCAATAATTTTACCTGTGACTGCCGCAGTAGTTTTAGCAATCGTTGCTGCACCTACCAATATTTCTTCAGCTACAGCTGCTCCCGTGGCCGCTCCTGCTAGTGCCCCACCTGTTGCCGCAGCGACTCCTGTGGTAGCTCCTGCCAGTGCCCCACCTGTTGCCGCAGCGACTCCTGTGGTAGCTCCTGCCAGTGCCCCACCTGTTGCCGCAGCGACTCCTGTTGCTGCTCCTGCTAATGCTCCGCCTGTTGCCGCAGCGACTCCTGTTGCTGCTCCTGCTAATGCTCCGCCTGTTGCCGCAGCGACTCCTGTTGCTGCTCCTGCTAATGCTCCGCCTGTTGCTGCAGCGACTCCTGTTGCTGCTCCTGCTAATGTTCCGCCTGTTGCTGCAGCTACTCCTCCTGCTGCAATGATTCCACCTGTGACTGCTGTGGCAGCTTCAGCGACTACTGCCAATGCTGGTAATAAAAAGAACATAACTTTTCTCCTTTACTAAAAAAAATACAACTCAGTTTTTTGTGTCTCCTCATCGGACACCTATAATATATCATCTATATTGGTAATTAATTAGCGTTATATTATCTCACTATTTTGTACCTATTTTAGCTATATATTTATAATATTTTAAATTTTATGTTACTTATAAAGTAACTTACATGGGCAAAAAAATCATTAAGAACGAAACTCTATCGCTCTTAATGATTTTTTTAATTCCTATTTCTTTTCCAACATATCTACCGTTGTTCACTGTTCATCTGGTCGATAATCCTTTTATTCATGTGATCATATGATTTCCAATCATCATCTTGAATAGCTATTCCTGAATATCCAAATAATTCTCGAATATTCCTCACAATATCTTCCGTGCTCATTTCTGTCCGTTTTTTAATCTCATCTTCATTGAGTGAGATCATTTCATGTGCTGCCAAATTGCGAACACTTCCCTCAACCTTTCTCAATTCCTCAACAATTTTCTTTAAATGTTCATCCTCCGAAAATTCAAGAATTAAAATTTTTAAATCATTGGCCTTAATGTCTCCTGGCTTAAAAGCATTCTTATACCCACTATTCAGAGCATCGAATATTGGATCTCCCTTAACCATTTTTTTCTTATTCCATTTGTGTTTCTTCCCCCTGTAATCTTCAATACGAATCCCAAGATTACAGAAACTCTTCAATATTAACCAAAATAGTTCTACAATAATTGGAGAAATTCCTCGGACAAATTCCACATACTCACTTCTTTTTAACTTAATCTCAAGACTCAAAGCATATTCAAATACCTTCTTATACTTTTCATCTTGTAATAAGGTAAAACTTTGCCCGATCACATTTTCTATCTGCTCAACTCTTTTCAAGTCCAAAAGACTTCTGTAATAGGCTAACTCTAACATCTTCGTCAAGGTGTGATCACCTATCATCTTTGCAACAGCCCAAGCTGCATCATAATCATAGGCATGAATCAAACCTTTCAACGCTTCCCTTTGCTTAATATTAAAAAGATAATCACGATCGACTTTTTTACTTCGTTTCCCTTTGCTTGTCTCAGCATTATTGTCCTTACAATCATTCCACATTTGATCCACATCGATCGCCTTCACACCCCTAGTATTACTAGAGGTGCTCATTCCTTCATTTGGATCTGTTACTTGAATAATTATATTTTCATACTCTCCAAAAGTTCCCAACACAACAATGGCACTTTTCATTCCTGGAGTTCCTGACGATGCATTTAAATACAACTGTGCATCTGGATTTTCTTCCATAATCTGTTTAATATTTTTTCTAAACTCAGGTATAAACTTATCAAACTCATATACATTTTGAATATGACTATGGAGAATCTCCCATTCTATCTTTTTGTTTCTCCCTTTTTTGTCAGATAATTTCTCAATGATTTTTGTAAATCTATGATCTGCCTTCTCCTTTTCAAATATCTGCTCTGACATATACATATACACTTTATCAATGTCATAATGCCTACATATATGCAACATTGCTCCATCATACCAATTATTTTCTGATATTGGATCTGTATTTCCAATTGGTGAAAATAGTATCTTCATCTCGATACTCCCCTCTTTTTTAGATCTCCACCATACTAACCACTTCGCACTCGCCCATCTGATAGCGTTCAGAGTTTCTTGATTGCGTCATTCTTCCCCTGCTTACATTTGTCGGTTTGTTTCCTTTAATCTCCACACACTTCAAAATTCTTGGAGAAATTCCATGGACTTTGGCGTCGCTTAAATGTTCTTTATTTTGAAACTTACTATCTAAAATCCGCCCTGTAATCTCTATTGCCTTTTTCTCATCAAATAGCGCATACAGATCTGTCTTTGAAATAAAACCTGCTCCACCACCAAGGAAAAATCTTTTATTGCTAACACTGTGCTTTGGACATCCCTTGAATTTATCTTCAAGAATCTCTTTGTAATATTGAGTAAACTCCTCAAACATCTTGAAAAGCTCATCCTTAGTATAAGGAAATATCGTTGTGTCAATGGTGATCGTCGTTTCAATCTTCACCTTAAAGTCCACACACTCTCTCACCAAATTAAGCGAATGTCCTTCTCCCTTTACTGACATATCAAACTTTTTATAAAGAGCCATATTCTTATCGGCAATCTTCTTGCTGTCGCTGATAATCAGACCACGCATAATGCTGTTGACCATATCTTTCCTATCGCTATCGGTCAGCTTACTGTGCAAAAATTTTACACTCATCGCCTTGTCAACCTCATCAAGATGCTCATCTGAGAAATCCTCTGCTACCCTTGCTCTCATTTCATTCTTATATTCCTCATCTGCATGGCGAATAAGATAGGATAAAATCACTGTGCGAAACATCCCCTTTAGACTGCTACCTGGAATATAAGCTTCTCCTCGGCCATCTCTTACAAATGTATTGATATCTTCTCCATTGAAGTTGCCCTTGACATTGCACTCTCTGAGAATCCAATTTTTATAGTCTTTTTCACTAATCTTATGGTCATTAAAAAAGCTCTGTAAATCATCGTTCTTATCACCACTCATCATCAGCTTTTCATAATCTCTCATGAGATTTTTATCTTTACAGATAAAGCCAAGCATCTTGTTGACATCTATGATTTTCACTCTGCCCTTTTTCTCATCGAAGATGTACTCCTTTTTTTTGAGATTTTGACCACTGCCAATAAATACGGGACCCACAGTATTAAATACAAATTTATACTTTTTTAAATAGCTTTCCATACTACTTCACCCCCATAAAGAATGGTATTCCATATCGATAAACAGAATGTTTGCCTCCAGCCGACACATCATAGATATCTCCTGTAAATTTCTGTTTAAAACTTGCCCCTGCCTCGATCATATACAAATCATTCTTTTTGTGATAAGCATCAGCATAGTTTGTAGAGGCAATAAATCCACCTCTTTTCACCAAAGTATACCCCGCATCTTCCAATGCTACATTTAACTCCTCATCCTTTGGAAGAGAAACCGACAAGGTCATCACTTGCTCATATGATTCAATGTTGAATAAATCTTTAAACTCTTTTGGCAAATTGGCTTCCTCTACCTCGAATCTTCCGTAACCTACACTGACCTTTCCCCCAATACCTGTATAGGACAATGAATCAAAAAGTTCCTTCACAAATTGAAAATCTTTTTCTTCTTCATAGGCCACAAGTACATACAATCCGCTGTCTTCTCTGTAGCGATATCCAGCAACTGCATAGAGTTTATTCTCACCATTTCCCCTTGAAATAGAAACTTTATGCGTCAACAAGGACTTTGCAAATCCGTCGTGAAAGTATTTCTCTTCCTCGATCACATCCATTTCTCCTGCAAGATACTTTTTAAATTGATCGATTGGAATATACTTTAGTGCTTTCACTGCCTTTTTCTTTACGGAGTTTCCCTCATCACTATCATTCTTTATCTCAACATGTATCATCGGCTTTGGAACATAGAACTTTTCTTTAATAAAGGGAAGTGCATCGGAAATCTGAACTTTTCTACCTTCACATAGCTCTTTTAATTTTTCTAAGCTTCCCTGACCTAAGGCCTCAATGCAAAGTGCTGAATAGAGAGTATCTGCTCGAAATGTGCTCTGTGCCTTTGTCAAGCCACCATCGCCAAAATGCACATTGGAAGAAAACTTTAATTTTAAAATCTTCGTTTTCATACTATCTCTCCTTTAAAACTTTTTTGCACTCCTCTAAACATTGATCAAATTTGCTCTTTTCATCCTTATTCTTCCAATTTTCAACAACAAATTCTGCACCATCAATCTCAATTTTTACCTGTCCATAGCCTCTAGAACCATGACCTCCAAGATAATCGTACTCCAACAATTTAAAGCCATTCGCAAGTGTCTTAAAGTCCTCTTTGATCTCCTCTACATTATCTGTTTCGACATTATAGATCAAATTTAGCTGATACTTCGTGCCTCGAACTGCTCTTTCAATCTGTCTTGGATTGGCAACAGCTGTCTTTCGAACAATTGTGTTTTCAAATTTAACTTCTGTCACACTAATGCCAAAATCATCCAATTCCTCGGCGTTGGATAAAAAGCAATCTCCAAACAATAGACGACTTGTCTTTGGATTCTTCTTATCCGCCGTATTGCCAAACAATCTCCTTACCTTGTCATCATCTTCATTGTGCTCTTGAGGCAGACTCCAACCCTCAGCATATTGCTTGGCAAGCAAAGTTCTCATTTTTCCCTTTAAACTGCTGCCAGGAATCATTGGCTTATTGTCACATACATCTCGAATAACTGGTGCATCCACTGCTCCAATAGCTGCAAATGCTGAGCCACCTCCAATATGAAGACCTGTCTCTGCTTTAATACTTCCACTAATTTTAATCTTCCCAAACATATTATTCGTCCTTTCCACCTAAAAATTTTCTATATGCAACCAATGCCTCCATATAGTGGCAAAACAAAATAAGCTCCTTCTTGCTATTCCCAATTTTATCAATCTGCTTCTCAATCTGTGCAGCTTCCCAAAAAGCCTTTACAGTCTTTTCTCTTCCTGCCTCATAGACAAAGCGCATCTTAAAGTACTGAATTCTACTCTTGATCTCATCAGAGAGTTCCTTCTTTCCATCATGCCTTGCATCTGTATAAATTTCACTGAGAATTGCCAATAGCTTACGAATCTTTGATGTCGTCAAGAGTTCTTTTCTGCCAATTAATGCAGTAATGACACTCTCCGCCTTTCCAACATAATTCTCCTCTGTAATAAGATCACCCTTATTGTTGTACCCCATCTTTCTCCTCCTTCTCCCTGACTAAATATATATAGAGATAAATCGCTGTTATGGTCTGTCGATTATCCTCACCGCTTTGCATCCACTCATACATGGATTTCTTAAAAGCCTCATATGCCTGCTGTTTTTTGTCATCGGCACTCTTTTCTGGATTCATTCTTGCCAAAACATAAGCCAATCTTGCCAAATGAATGCTGTTTTTCTTTTGTCCTCTAAATAACTCCAACACTTGATAGAGGAAAGCCTTTCCCTTGTCCTCAAACATAGAAAAGAAATCATTAATAGTTGCAAACTTTCCTCGAATGACCTCATCTGTCAACTGATTCCAATGATATCCATTGTCGTCATCAAAAAGTGTAATTGCATTCTTTTTTCCTTCCCCATCTTCATAATGCTTTGAATTATCTTCCAACTCCCCAGTAATATCGGCCATATAAGAAATTGGATAAGTTGGATCACAAATTGCAATGCCCCCAGATATGGTCAACTTTCCCTGTGTAAATTTCTTTAAGCTATTGCTCAGATCAATGGCAAATTCAATGACATCCTTCCAAGCACCTGCCACAAAGACATCATCTCCTCCAGAGTAAATAATGGCAACCCTTCGCCTTCTCTCTGCTGGCTCTATCAATTCTCTTCCCTCTAGATTAAACTCTCCCTCTTTGAGAATCTTATTGATATATAACTTAAAGAAGATGGACAATCTCCTTGAGAAAGTTGCTGCCCTGCTCAATGTCTGCTTGTCCTCTGAAAATCCACTGACAAAGGCCTGACCTAGATTGTCGACATCCGCTCGAAATACACCCAAGCGGTCAATTCCCACTGCATCTTTTACTAGTTCTCCCAGTGTATCTGCATAGTGATAATCTCCGACAAATAAATTTTCCTGTGTATCCTCTCCAACATAACTTCTATTTTTTGAATAGGAGCGAATATAATCTGCCTTCCTCATACACTGCTTTAGTTCATCGCCATTTTTTACTGGAATCAGATACTCTCCCTCAAAAACCTCAAGGCTTTTCTCACCCTTTATCTGGCTCACCACAAAGAAATTTTGATTTAAAATGTCGCTGGACAATTGCATCAGTCCACCACAAACAGGGCAAATATCTCGTCCCTCATCATCTCTTTCTAACCAATCACTACTCCTGTGACAAATCGCACATTCTCTGCTGTGATCATTGATTTTGATTTTATTTAACTCTCGAATGACATCTGCACTATATCTTTTTGACTTTTTCTCTGATATTCTTTCGGATACACCTTGAAAGATCTTTTTATATGATCCAGCTGGATTATTCTCCAATTCGTTGGCACTACATTCTTGATAGCCCGTTGCATAGAAAAGTTCTGCCTGAAAATTCTTTCTAAGCCAAGCATTAATCTCTGCATCCATCTCATCCAGTGCATCTCTTACCCTCTTTGTGTTTGGTAAAATCATATAGTGATGTCCACCGCCAACATAGAGAAGATTCGCTCTAGATAATCCAATCTTTTCCAATGTCTCATCAATGAGATTTTCCATCATAATCTCAAGATAAAATGACCTTGCTCGCAAATTTTTCAAAATATCCGATGTGCCAAAATGCCCATAGATAAACTTTTGAATGCCAGAAAAATCGGCACTAAATAATAGGAATGCTTTCTTATTGCAAAATTCTTCTTCATTTTTTACCAGTTCTTCACTATAATTTCTCTGCCCCTGCTCCTCAAGATATTCATAAATACTGGAGGCAATGGCTGCCGTCATCTTCAAGTGATCAAACAAAGATACATCTTTTGGCTCATCTGTCGCAGCAAAGGATGGCAAGTAGGACAAATGCCTCTCCAATGCCTCGAGTAAGGAATTGACATAAGCTCCTGTAAAGGTCATTCGACCAATGGCTTCATCAACCCCATCTCTTGCACTGCCTATAAAATCTACATTTGCCTTCTTATCAAGCTTATTTTGCTCCACAGGGTAATTGATTCCTTTATCCAAGCTTCTCGCTTGATATACCTTATTTCCCGTACCTTTTTCTTTCTCATTTAAAATATTAAAAATGCTATCTAGTACCGCATCCTTTGGAAAAGACCACTCTGTAGAATCTCCCAATTTTCTGCGATCCGATGCAGATGCAATATTGCTGGCGATATGTGCGATATAGGCTAAAGAATCTTCACTTCCCCCTCCCTGTAGCACCAATTTTTGATGACTAATGATTTCTTTTAAAACATCATCTGTTTGCAATTTCTTTTTCAGATTTTGATTTTTGCCATTGTCTTCTGCATACAGTGCCTTACAAGTGTCGTGTAGCATACAGCCAATCGCAAGTTTTACTTGTTTTTCATTCATCTTCTTCCTCCCCCATCCCTTGATTTGATTACCTTCATTCCTCCCATGCCAATTCCAGTCTTAATCCCAACACCAGAATATTCACCAAAATAGGCGAGCAATCGAAGAATATTTGCCATTTGTCTTGGTCCACGAACTTTATACCGAATACTTCCCATAAATGCAGGGATATTGACACCCTCCAATGGAAAGCGAATACTTCTCATGTTATACCCTGTCAAAATCACATTTCCATCAATATAGTCGAGCAAATCTCGATCATAAATCTTAGAATCCTTTGAAAATTCATCGTAGCGATTGATTAAGTTTCTAAAAATGAGTCTCGCTGTTGGATACAAAGAATACTCGCCTTGAACCTTAAACGATGTCGGTGACACAAATCTTAAATGAATATAGGGATCTCCATCTACCATATAGTATTTTTCAATCAAATCTCGATAATCTTCTTCTATGATATTTCGTTCCAAGATATCCAACTTCTCATTTCTATGTCGCAATGCAATGTGCTCTAATTCAGACAGTGGCTGTAAAATCTTTTCTTTCGCCTCCTGGTCAAGCACACTAATTGTCCACTCAATTCCCTCTGCTCCTTCGGTAATATACTGGCTGTAGGAATGTAAATTGCTCTCATGCAGTTGATCGGCATACTCGCCATCAATCGCCCCCATCATCACCCCTTGCAACAGAGAGCCTATTTCAAATCCATGCTTTTGTTTTGCATCACCTCTTAGTTTCAATTTCAGTGTCGCTGGCATTTCCTTCCTCCTTAGCGATCTTCTTTGACATCTCACATAACTTTAGAGCACTTTCTAATGTAGAGGCACTAATTAAAAATCTTCCTGCGTGACAAAAATTAAAGTCTTCAACACCCGTCATCTTTCTTAGATTCTCTGCACTTTCTCCAGCCCATTGTTCTGGAAAATACAATCCCGTTGCCTCCTCACTGTCTGCTTCTCTTCGCTCGACAACTTGACCATTATATCCGCCTCGCTCCGATGGATAAACCACATAGTCAATGTCCTTGTGGGCAACAACAGGCTCTTTCCAAGGCAAACCTCGATCTAATATGAGCACACCATGATTAGAATTTTTCTCTAGAGCCTCCTCTACAATATGATTTGCCCTTTGAATTCCTGCAATCACTCGAAACTCATCTTCAAGAATCACCTTGGCCAATGCAACCGCCCGCTCAAAGCACACATCAATATCTGCCTCTTCATCCCAGATTGGATTCATATTTCCAATGACTCTGGCCAGCGGATGATACGCCCCTGTGGTGTCATTGATGTCTAATGGCTCAACAAATCTCTTATCAAACTTTTCTGCCATTTCCCTGCCCACAAGCTTTGGGCCCAAATCTCTCCACAATAGCCCAAATGCGGCATAAGCATATCCGCTCTCACGAACCTCTGCCCCCTTTTGATGGTGGTCATACCGTCCTCCACCAATATCAAATGCGATGCCATCAAAGTCCTCTGGCACATGCATCACTCTCTTTACTTTTACCTCTGGCTTTACTATTTTCAATAATGCAGCAGAAAAAACATCATCTGCATGAAATCTTCCTGCATGCGTCATCACTTCATCACTTATTCTCATACTTTCTCCTATTGCGCGTTTTATTTGCGTCATTTATTACATTATAGTTAAATATTCCTTAATTTTCAAGACTAAGCCACATTTAAATTATAATATTCTACTAAATATGGCATCATAAATCGCAAATACTTCGACAAATTCATCAAAGCTCTGTTGCGTGTCCTCGCTAATAATACTGTTTGCACAGGTACTCCTGACTTACATAGATTATAACAGGTCGTCGAATACTCCCTTGTAAAGAGATAGAGCTCTTCTCCCCCCAATGTCTTTAAATAATAATTTAATTTATTTCTTGATTTTTTTGCCACTAAAACATTACTGTTTTTTACTAAATACTTCTTTGCCATCATTTATTCCCTCCAATACATTCTAAATTTGATCTTCATCTACATTCTAAATTTAATCTCCATCTTCGTATTCTTCTTCATCTATAATCTCAAAATCCTCCTCTCTATTTGCTGTGCCTTTATCCTCTAAACTCTTCACCGCAAACATAAGTGCACTGACCAACAAAGCCTTTCCAAATTCTTTTAATAAATCTTTCTTCATTTTTTTCCTCCTACATCAACTCATTATCTCAATCTCTTTAGTTTCGTTAGCTATCACTTCTTATCTGAGTTTAAAAAATCATCGATAATCTGCAAAAGAAATGATCTTGCAGCTGACTTTGCCACCTCCACCGCTATATCCATTGCTTTTTTCTTAAATTCTTCACTCATATTTTTTTCCTCCCTTTTTTTACTAAAAAATAATACTTTTAATGATTCTGATTGCGCCTTTGACAACCACTTCGTTTACCACTTCTCTCACCACGATCTTACCTGCCTCTTTTGCAACTAATACAATAATCTCTTCCATAATGTTTCTCCTTTACTTTACCTATATCTTATTTGTTTTTTGTCTCTGTGATCTTTGTAGCTTTATTATACCTTCGCTTTATAGTGATATCTAGCGTATTATATTTTTTTATTTTTGTTACCAGATATCCTATTATTGTGATTTATTCTTAAATATTAGTTACTATTTAAGTAACTAATATTTATTACCTTATCTTTCGCCTCTATCCTTTCTGTCTTTTCCATTCTTATGCAAGCCATTCCATCTCAAACCACAACCACCTCTTCAAAGTCTTCTCTCTCCTCCCCATACGCCTTGACCTCATTGACACTGTAGAGCTTATAGATGCGAACATTGTCATCTTTGTTCACTTTCTTTTCTAGCTTAGCAATAAAGTTATCATATTGCTTTTCTGTCAAGCAGGCCTCAAATGCAGATTTTTGCACCCTATGCCCATAAGAATTCAAGAATTTTGCCATTTTCAATCGCTGTTTATCCTCTGAAATATCATAGATAATCACCACAACATACTTTCGCTCCATACATTTTCTCCTATCTCAACCGAATTGGACAATACTCCTTAAAGTCTCCACTTTCCACACAACTAGCAATCGTTTTTATTTGATGCCACACCGCCTGTCGAAAATCCATTTTTCCATCGATATAACTTAGATAATCACTCTCTGTGTGCATCTTTTTCTCTAATTTTGTTATCAATTTCTTCTTTCCTTCTTTAGACATCCACACTCCTTCCCCATCTGGATCCACTCTAAACTCGTCAATCGAAATCTCATTTCCCTGAATCATACTAAAAACCACAGCATCTACAATCGTTGCCCTCCACTCCTCCAATAAATCACTTGCCAGAGCAGCATGTTGACTTTTTAATTTATGCATAAATCCCACAAATGGGGACAATGATTTTGCTTCAATCTCTGCATAAATCTCATTTGACAATATGGTATAACCCAGACTAATCATTGCATTAAAGGCATCCTTTGGCGGACGCTTCGATCTTCCATCAAAGGCAAAATCTTTCTTAATCATTTTTGAAAGTGCCTTAAAATACTCCTTTGCGGCCATTCCCTCACATCCCATAGCTGCCTCGATATCCTTTGTCTTCCCTACATTTTTGCGAAAAGCAGACATCAGTTTTACTTCATCCGAAACATCAGCTTTACTTGTTCTGGCATATCTTTTTACCAAAACCATTTGATTATTAATTTTGGCTTCCAAAATCTTTTTGCTCAAGGCAAGACATTGCTCTTCATTGTCGCTCAAATAGATTTGTTTTTTGATTCTAAGTGCATTGCCACTGGATGCTCCCTCTAATTTTCCAGCATATTTTCCTGTAGGCAAAAGAAAGACAACCTTAATATCCCTCTTTAGACACTCCCTATGTGCCTGCAAACTCATTTGACCGCCACCAAAAACCATCACTGATTCCAAGGTCTCGATTGGCACACTTTTTGTCTTTCCGTCCTTACACTCAACGACAAACTTTCCATCCACTGCTCTTAAATTTGCTCCCTGCTCTGTCACATAAAGGCATGCCATAGTTCTTCCTCCTATTTACTCTATTCTCTATCTTTTTGTTGTTTCCTCTCGTCCGATCCTGTACTTGAAGTATAACAAATTTACTTTGTTTTCGTTAGCGACATCTATTTCTTTGATTTTCTCACTATTTTCAATAATATATTGTATTATTGGCTTTATTTATGTTACTATCATAGTAATTACAATCTACAATCATTTTCGTAATTTCCTGTAATCAGAGTCATAACTTATGGAGGTGGATTTCTTATGAAATTTTATAATTCAAATGATGAAGGAAAAGTTCGTATTCGTTTTTCAATAACGGCTTCAAAAGTAATTCAAGATGATATGTCTATATTTTCTGTCAAGAGTATTTCTGAATTTATCAATATTGTTGTTGCCAATTTTTACAATGAACCAGCAAACAAAGCCTCTATTAATCACTACCTTGAAATACAAGAAAGTACACTCAAAAAACAGTTAAGTGCTGCTGGGCTTGATTCCAATACCATAGAACACACACTAAGATATTTAATTGATAAAGAGGGAGAAACTTCTAAAAAAAGAAAAAAAGATGAAATAAAAAGTGCTCGAATGGAAGTAGAGGAAGAATTGCAGGGCTATTTGAAACAAAAAAATACCATTCCTAGCAAATGCTATTCCCTCAGAAACAATGTAAAAGAATTACTATCCACTTTGGAGGAAGCTGACTTTTACTATGGTATGTCTGCACCCTATGTCAAATGCACTATTGAAGTTTATGCAAGGCTTCCCTTTATCGAGAGAGAACGCATTTACAAAAAAGAGATTTATGACCTCCTAAATACAGCAATCTCAGAAAAACTTCCTCTGAGAATTGATACAAATGTAGGAGATCAGATCCTCTCCTTCAAGGTATTTCCCTACAAAATCCTACCAAATGATCTTCACTCCGAAGATTTTTTAGCATGTTATACCATTCCCATTGACTCAGAGCACACGAAAAGAGATAAAGGACCTGCATCATTTGTCCTGTCTAAGCTAACTTTAAAAACTGTTCGTATACATTCTAGGAATCCATCTCCTCTATACAATACGGATATCAAAGCATTAGAAGAAGCCATTCGTGTACGTGGAATTGAATTTTTGCTCGATGATGTCGATGACATTGATGTCTATCTGACTGAAGCAGGAAAAACCCTCTGTATGACTAAACTCGCTGGCCGACCTAAAATTAATATTTTGCCAACACAAAATGAGTACACTATCCGTTGTTCGACCTATCAAGCCAAAAAATACTTTGCTAAATTTGGTAAAGATGCGATTATTTTAAGTCCCCTCTCCCTCCGAAATGAGATGATCGAGTTTTATAAAGAAGCTATTGAAGGCTATCAAAATTATTCAGAAGAATAGAGCAAATATAGAGCAAATGAATAGCACAGTGATTCACACAAAGTATTTGACAAAGAACCGATAAAAAGAGTTGTTGCTTCCATAGACAAATAATAAAAATAATCTATGGGAGCAACAGCTCCTTTTTTGTGAGCAAAACACCCCAATATAAATTTAAAATTTCATAGAAAAATATAACTTTAGAAAGATATAACTTAGAAAGCAAATAGACCGAAAGTAGTGAACTACCCATAGTCTAAAGCCTATGGGCTTCCTGCTTCGCTGACCTCGCAACCTACTATCTCCACAGGCGTTAATTCGGGCAGTCCCTGCCCTATTGTTTTTTCTTATACTACTTGTCTTAATCCTTCTGCCAATATATTTTTTGCCGCATTGATATCTCTATCGTGTTTTGTATTGCAGAAAGGACACATCCAATCTCTTACTTTTAGATCTTTTACATTTGTATTTTTATATCCACAACTAAAACATAGCTGGCTACTTGCATAAAATGTATCTATCTTAATATAATTTCTACCATTCCATTTTGACTTATATTCCAGTTGTCTTGTCAGCTCATACCACGATACATCGCTTATAGTTTTCGCTAAATTATGATTTTTCACCATATTTTTTATCTGTAAGTTTTCCGAAACTATCACTTGGTTTTCGTTTATAATTTCGCTTGAAATCTTATGCAGATAATCTTTTCTTGTATTAGCTATTTTCTCATGGCATAGTGCTATTTGTTTCCTTTTTTTCTGATAGTTCCTACTCCCCTTTGTTTTATTTGCTAATTGTCTTTGTAATCTTGTAAGCTTTTTCTCATATTTTTTAATTGTCTTCGGATTTTCATATTTCTTCCCATCTGATGTGATACATAAATCTTTTATCCCTAAATCCAATCCTATTTGTCCGTTTGTCTTTACAAGTGGACTATGTTCAGTTTCTACAAGAACAGACACATAGTACTTGCCACTTGGTACCTTAGATATAGTTGCTGTTTTTATCCGACCTGAAAATTTTCTATGTAATTTTATTTTTACCCTTTTTAATTTTGGCAGCTTTATTCTTCCTCTATCAAAATCTACAGTTATATTCCCATTTGTAAAATTGGTTGTGTATGATTTACGATTACTGTGCTTACTCTTAAACTTTGGATAACCTGCATGTTCTTTGAAAAACTTTTGATAAGCACTATCCATATTATAAATTGCATTTGTTAAAGCAAATTTATCTACTTCTTTTAGCCATTCATAAGCTTTTTTCAGCTCTCTATTGCAATAATTATTACAATCTGTTTTACTGACAGACTTTTTTTCTTTTTCATAAGCATCTTTTCTGTACGCAAGGGTTTGATTATATACAAAACGACAACAGCCAAATGTCTTTGCTAACTGTATTTCTTGCTCTTTGTTTGGATAAATCCGATATCTATATGCCTTTAACATTAAGCTTACCCGCCTTTCTACCCTTGATTTTCTATATATTGCTTTAACATTTCTTCAGAAACATTGCCTACGCTACAAGCAAAATATCCATCCGTCCAAAATGTATGTTCTTTCCAAAAATGATTCTTAAGATATTCTGTATGCTTTTTCCATATATGATATGTTGTATAACTCTTAATTAGATTAACCACTTTACTTATGGATATTGTAGGCTCAGTTTCTATCATATAGTGTATATGGTCTTTGTCTGTTTCCATATATTTTATGATTATATTACTCTTTGTGCATATCTCATAAGAAAATTGTTTTATATAATCTGATATTTCTTTTGATACTAAAAGCTTTTTTCTATACTTACATACAAAAAATAATATGATACTGTAATAAATATTTGTGTCTATTCTTTGATTTCCATACTCCCATAACGCTAGTTATTGTATCACAAATATCTATTTTTTGCTACCTTAACCCACCATCTAAAGCTAGTGGGATTGCGGTAGCATTATTTCAAAGCTCATTCAAATAACATCTTTCCTGAAATCTTTTAATTCTTCGTCCCCTAAACGGGGAATCCATTAATATTCATCAATTAATCAATACAATGCAATACTGATTAATGCCAAAATTCACCGTCTCCTGTTGCGATTGACGATTGATTTTCCATTTTCGTCCCCTAGACGGGGAATCATTTTCTAAACGTAGTGGGTAGAATCACTCCCAGATGAATTTAAGAACGTTTCCGTCCCCTAGACGGGGAATCATTTTCTAAACAGCAACAGCGGACAGCATTAGAATTGAATTGCAAAGTTTCCGTCCCCTAGACGGAGAATCATTTTCTAAACCTATAAATCCAAATTAGACCAATACAAAGACTCAGATATTAGTTTCCGTCCCCTAGACGGGGAATCATTTTCTAAACGGAGGTGATAAATGAGTTCTCAACTCAGGGAGACTAGTTTCCGTCCCCTAGACGGGGAATCATTTTCTAAACTGAAGAAATGTTAGCGAAGTCTAACATCGGATTACAGTGTTTCCGTCCCCTAGACGGGGAATCATTTTCTAAACGATATGATGATTTAGCTGTTCTATTAAATACTACAATTATCAATGTTTCCGTCCCCTAGACGGGGAATCATTTTCTAAACGAACTCTCTAACACTTTCCCATCCATAATTTCTACCAGTTTCCGTCCCCTAGACGGGGAATCATTTTCTAAACTTTAAAAATGAGTAATTTCTGGGGATGCAAATTGCATCGTTTCCGTCCCCTAGACGGGGAATCATTTTCTAAACTGCTTTAATCATTGATTCCATAATCTGTTGACATGAGTTTCCGTCCCCTAGACGGGGAATCATTTTCTAAACTAATGAACGAAGCAATCAAGGCAGTTTTGAGAGTGAACGAGTTTCCGTCCCCTAGACGGGGAATCATTTTCTAAACTGTATTAATTATCACTGCAATTCTTGAGGTGACATTTAGGTTTCCGTCCCCTAGACGGGGAATCATTTTCTAAACTAATGAAATTCGTTTCGAACAGTCGTCATTTAGGTTTCCGTCCCCTAGACGGGGAATCATTTTCTAAACCTAAGTCAGGAATCAATCCTTTAGAGATAAACATCGTTTCCGTCCCCTAGACGGGGAATCATTTTCTAAACTGAAATTGTATGTGCCTAATGGATTGATATGAGATAAGTTTCCGTCCCCTAGACGGGGAATCATTTTCTAAACATGATGGCAGAAGCAATTAGCAAAGTTGTAGCACTTGGTTTCCGTCCCCTAGACGGGGAATCATTTTCTAAACTGAAAGTAGCGAGGATGATCAAGCGTGGTGAGAGTTTCCGTCCCCTAGACGGGGAATCATTTTCTAAACTGTACCATTATCCGCTGAGAGAAAAGCAAAGATTGCTGAGTTTCCGTCCCCTAGACGGGGAATCATTTTCTAAACTTATTCGCATCTGTAAACGGAAACAACGAATTTGTTACAGTTTCCGTCCCCTAGACGGGGAATCATTTTCTAAACCATTGATGGGAGCTGCCGCAGGATATGCTCATAAATCTGGATGTTTCCGTCCCCTAGACGGGGAATCATTTTCTAAACTGCCAGATTTTACTTGAAAATTTGGCACTTCTCCTGGTTTCCGTCCCCTAGACGGGGAATCATTTTCTAAACTTATTCGCATCTGTAAACGGAAACAACGAATTTGTTACAGTTTCCGTCCCCTAGACGGGGAATCATTTTCTAAACCATTGATGGGAGCTGCCGCAGGATATGCTCATAAATCTGGATGTTTCCGTCCCCTAGACGGGGAATCATTTTCTAAACATTGATAACAAGCTTCAAATGCTTGGAATCTATCAAACGTTTCCGTCCCCTAGACGGGGAATCATTTTCTAAACTGACATTTGGAATGCGGTGAAGGTTGCCCACCTAAGTTTCCGTCCCCTAGACGGGGAATCATTTTCTAAACACAAGTTTGACTTAATTCCGACTAAGGATATGAAAGCAGTTTCCGTCCCCTAGACGGGGAATCATTTTCTAAACGAGGAGCTAGATATTGACGAGGATACACATCCTCGTAGTTTCCGTCCCCTAGACGGGGAATCATTTTCTAAACCAATATTCCTAAATATTGTATATAATGCTCTATAAACGGCTGTTTCCGTCCCCTAGACGGGGAATCATTTTCTAAACGTATAGTAGGAATCAACCTACTATACCTAATGTTTCCGTCCCCTAGACGGGGAATCATTTTCTAAACATATCCAGAAAATGAGAATGAACGAAATCAAATAACAGTTTCCGTCCCCTAGACGGGGAATCATTTTCTAAACTTGTGAACTGCGTAACCAGCTTTACCAACATGAGTTTCCGTCCCCTAGACGGGGAATCATTTTCTAAACGGATTCTGGAACTCTTTCTCACATTCTTTTTCTACGTTTCCGTCCCCTAGACGGGGAATCATTTTCTAAACTCTTAGAGAACATCCGTGAGGAGCTTCGTCAAGAAGCTGTTTCCGTCCCCTAGACGGGGAATCATTTTCTAAACTATCCTGATGCCTAATGTGCTAAACTAAAGGTATCGTTTCCGTCCCCTAGACGGGGAATCATTTTCTAAACAATAAGGAAGTTAATGAAGTATCTGAGTAATAATTATAGTTTCCGTCCCCTAGACGGGGAATCATTTTCTAAACACTTCTGAGAGATGGGCTCATCTCTTATGGAGTTAGTAGAGCGTTTCCGTCCCCTAGACGGGGAATCATTTTCTAAACAGTGTGTTATCAATATCTGGACATAAACCATCATTCTTATAGTTTCCGTCCCCTAGACGGGGAATCATTTTCTAAACGAGATAGATATTGATTTCAACTGTGAATTCTTTTTAAGAGTTTCCGTCCCCTAGACGGGGAATCATTTTCTAAACGAGGTGTTAGGTTGGCGTTGGATATTTTCAACGCCGTTTCCGTCCCCTAGACGGGGAATCATTTTCTAAACAGAACTCATTGAGGAAATTAGTGAGATAGAAACTATGTTGTTTCCGTCCCCTAGACGGGGAATCATTTTCTAAACCCTATCCCTGCAAAGCCTGTGAACTTCAGGGGTTGAGAGGCGGTTTTCGGGCTAAAAATTTAACAAGCACTTTTTAGTGCCAAAATCCTGTTCAAACAAGCTCGAAACCCTTGAAAAGCACCATTTTAAGCCATCGGGGCAAAACTCAAATTGCCTCATTTACTTTTGAGAGTATAACACAAAAAAATTGCTTTTGCAAACACTTTATTCATTTATATTTACCAATGCCATAAAAAAGACGAGATATTCTTACTGTCTCGCCTTTTCTGACATCCATCATCTATAGCTCCATCACTATTCTTAGTTTTTATATTCTACCACTCTTCCTATCGTCTAGCGATATACTTTCTCCACCACTTCACTTGGCACATAGGCCTTTACAGCTATGCCTTCGCCAAGATACTCCTCGCTCAAGAGTTCTCCATACTTTCGGATTAGCTGAATTTTTCCCGCATCTTTATAGTCAAATATCTTTTCAATATAGACCTTGCGATTGCGAAGAATTTTCTCAAGGAGTTCCTTAAATTCTTCAATGCCTTCGCCTGTCTTTGCAGAGAGACGCATTGTATAGTCGGCATGAAAATCTCTTGGCATTTCGTCGCCTTCTTTGAGAAGATCTGTCTTATTGTAGACGGTGATCACTTCTTTTCCGAGGGCTTCCAGCTTTTTTAAGGTGTCGTAAACCACAAGCATTTGGGTGTCCGCCTCAGGATTAGAAGCATCAACCAAATGAATAATTAAGTCGGCATACTTTGCTTCTTCCAGTGTCGATTGAAATGCCTCAATTAAGTGATGAGGAAGTTTGCGAATAAATCCTACCGTGTCGGTCAAGAGGATCTCCTGACCACTTGGAAGAGCAAGTTTTCTTGTTGTTGGATCGAGAGTGGCAAAGAGCTTGTCCTCGGCAAGGATACTTGCTTGAGTCAAAGTATTGAGTAGCGTAGACTTTCCTGCATTGGTGTAGCCCACAATGGCTGCGACAAACGCATTTGACCTTTCCCTTGCCTGGCGAGCAATCTCTCTGTGCTTTTTTACTTGGGCAAGTTCTGCCTTTAATAGTCCAATGCGATCGTGAATGAGTCGGCGATCCATCTCGATTTTTTTCTCACCTGGTCCCCTTGTTCCAATGCCACCACCAAGGCGAGAAAGGGAGGATCGAAGGCCAACGAGTCTTGCTGCTGAATATTTTAATTGGGCAAGCTCAACTTGAATTTTTCCTTCACTTGAAGAGGCATGCTTTGCAAAAATATCAAGAATAATCATGGTTCTGTCCATTACCTTGGTGCCCAGTTCATGTTCGAGATTCTTTAATTGTGCCGGAGAAAGCTCATCGTCACAAACGACACCGGTTGCATCCAGTTCCCAGACTCTCTCTTTAATTTCCTCAATCTTTCCCTTGCCCACATAGGTTCCTGGATGAACACGCTCTCGATTTTGAATCATCCGATCGAGGCTCTCAGCCCCTGCTGTATCGACCAGTTCTGCAAGTTCTTCTAGGGATCGCTCTGTGTCATCATTGTCGCTTGTTGCCACGCCGACTAAAATCACTCTTTCCTTAACTTCTTCTGTCTGAATTAAATCTGCCATATATTCCTATTCTCTTTCTCTATCTAATACCCAATCCTACTTATACTCTCTATAATCTTGATTCCAAGAAGGCAATCTCATGTGCAGCCTTGGCATCATCTTGGAAATTGGACTGATATGCCTTAAATAAGTCGAGTGCTTTTTGATAGTCATGCATATGTTCATAGCAGGCTGCTTGATTAAACAATAGCTCACGATTACTTGCCTCTAAGCCAAGTCCCTTTTCAAACCAAGCAAGGGCCGTTTGGTAGTCCTCAATCTCATAATAAAACTTTCCAATATAGTCACAAAGCTGAGTGTCCACTTGGCCTTCCTTGCCTGCTGCCGCTGCAAAATAGGCCTTGGCCTGCTCAAGATAACTCTGATCACCACTTTCACTGCTCTTTTTTGCCCAAGCCCTGCCAAGCTCTAAAAGTGCCTCCTTGTGTCCAATACCTGAATCCTTTAAGGCATTGGTCTCATCAAAGAGAGCCTTCGCCTTATCGAGTTCATTGCCCTCTTTTGAAAGACAAATCACTCGCATATTCTTATATTCTGTCTTGTCGCCATCGACCTCGCCGAGCAAAGTATAGGTGTGATCTGCCGCTGCATAGTCACCTGCCAGGTATTCTGCCTGTGCACGGTAACGCAAAATATCAATTTCTGGAACATTGAGCTTATTTAAATCCTTGACCTTAAGAGCAGCATCAAATTTTTTAATTGCCCCGGCATAATCTTTACTTTCCATCAGGGCAACTCCCTCATTTTTTATGCTCTGTTCCTTTTTTGTCTTTCCACTGCAACCAACCAATACCACAGCCACAACAAGCAAGGGAAAAATCCACTTCTTTTTCATTGTATTCTCTCCCTCATTTTCCCTAATTTTTTCCTGTTGTGCCAAAGCCACCTCTAGACTCCCTCGTCAATTCCTTGACTTCACAAAAGGAAAGCTTTGGCTGATGCTCAATAATGCGAAACTGACAAATGCGGTCATTGACACAAATCTTTGTATCTCGCATTGCAAGTGCTGGAAAAAACCATTGATCAGTGTCACCGCAATAGGTTTCATCAATAATTCCCATAGAATTAGGCTGAATAATGCCAAAGTTTTTAAATGTCGAACTTCTTGGCACAACATGGGCTTCATAGCCGCTTGGCAATTCCATAGCAACGCCAAGGGGAATGAGGGCAAATTCGCCTGCCTTTAACTCCACATCCTTGGCCACTCGAAGATCAATCCAATCGCTCTTACTCCCACCAATATATTCTAAACGCTCAATCTCATCTGAAAAATACTTAATTTTAATTTCCATCTTCTTCCTCTTCCTTGATTCCTTCGTCCCCGATTTCTTCTTCTGGGATTCCAAAGTGATAATTCATCTCTTCTTCGACTTCATGAATAATCTCTGCCTCGGCATCTGGCTCCATCTGGGGAAGTTCTGCCAGAGAACCCACCCCAAAGCGACGCAAAAACTCCTCTGTCGTCGCCAGTAACACCGGTCTTCCCGGTGCGTCGAGGCGACCAGCCTCATAAATCAAGCCATATTCCAATAGTTTATTGAGTGCATAGGCTGAGCTCACTCCTCGAATGTGGTCGATCTCTGTCTTTGTCACCGGTTGTTTATAGGCAATAATCGAGAGTGTCTCTAAAACCGCCTCTGTCAGCACCTGTCGTTTTGGGGTTTTGGCGACACGAATGAGGGCATCATAATATTCTGGGCGTGTGCACATTTGAAAGGCATTTTCTAGCTCAATAATCTTCATTGCACTCTGCTCTTTTTCATATCGCTGCATCAAGCTTCTTGCTATTTTCTTTGCCTGATCGACACTACATCCAAGAGCCACACTGAGCTGGCGTGCCTCTACGGATTTTCCCATAGTAAAGAGCACAGCTTCTATAATTTTTTCCTGCTCAATGGTTTCTTTCTCCATTATGCTGTGCTGTACCTTTTTTTGTTCGATCTCCTTTTTCTCTGTTCCCTGCTCCACTACTTACTCTCCCTCAGTCCTGTCAATGAAATGCCAAGATCCTCCATTTCTTTGATGTCCGTATCTGTATTCTTTTCAGTTTTACTTTCAATCACCATATCGCCAAAGGTCTCCTCCTGTTTTAGGCAAATCGCACCGACCTTCATTAGCTCCAACACGGCAAGAAAAGTGACCACTACTTCGAGCTTATTTTTTTGTCTCTCTAAGAGGTCCTTAAACGAGAAATTTCTCCTTCTCCTTGCGTACTTTAATACACTGCTCACCTTTTCTTCAAGGCTAATACGCTCTCTCTTAATTGTGCCAAATTTGCTCCTTTGCTTATCCATTCGACTATCACTGCGTCTCATCACCCCATCAAAGATTTCCTTTAATTTGGCTAGGTTCATATCGCCAAACAGGACATCGAGGTCCACTAAAGATTCATATTGCAAAACCTCATTGGGAATGGTCGGCTCTTTGTAGAGATTTCTTTGGGCAAAAAATTCCTGATTGGCTAGCTCCTTTGCCAATTGGCAATAGCGCTTATGTTCAAGAAGTCGCTCCACTAGTTCTTCTCTTGGGTCAATCTCCTTGCCTGTCTCCTCATTGATTTCCTTTGGCAGAAGCATTTTTGCTTTGATATCAAGAAGAGTTGCTGCCATCACTAAAAATTCTGATTTTATGTCAAGATTGTCCTCTTCCATCGTCTCTACATAGTGCAAATACTGTGCTGTGATGTCCACAATCGGAATATCATAGATATCCATTTTGCCCTTTTCAATCAAATGCAAAAGAAGATCCAGTGGCCCTTCAAATTTCTCTAATTTGTACGAAATTTCTTCCAGCATTTTCTAAACCTTACTTTCCTGTCCTTGCTGTGTATTTACAATATCAATGACGACCAGTTGCGGTTGATTATTGAGACGCAAATTTACACTGTGCGTGCCAAGTCCCGCACTAATAATCATTTTTTGTTTGCCCCTTTGCTTTAGTCCAACCACATATTGGCTAAAAAAATGATATTGCGGAGTCATTAGTCCAATATTTCCAGGTAGACGAATGGTTCCGCCATGGAAATGTCCTGCCAAAGTCAAGTCCGCCCCAAATTCTGCATAGGCTCCAAAATAGAGTGGCGAATGAGGTAATAAAATGCTAAACTTTTCCTTGGAACAATTGCCCAATTTTTTTCTAAGGTATTCCCCATCCATCTTTGGTGTCTTTCCTCTTTTAAAAAAGCGATCATCCAAATCTACGCCAAAGATTTCGATATCTTGGTCAAAATCGGCCTTTTGATCACTCAAGTAAATGACGCCCATTTCTTCTAGTTGTCTGTGAAAAAAGCAATAGGCATTGCCATATTTATGCCGATTTCGCTTCATCCGAAGTTCATGATTTCCATTGGCATAATAGACAGGAAATTTTTCTGTCAATTGCTCTAGCAAATTTAGGGTTTGGAGAAAACAAAGCTCTTTTTTGACTACAGGTAAGTCTCCTCCAATTAGTACGGCATCAGGGGAGAGATTTTCAATATTCTCGACCAGAATGCGATTGTTTTTTCCAAAACTATTTTCGTGCAAATCCGACAAAAAGACAAATCGTCTCTCTCCTTCTATTTTCTTATCTGTCTCCACTCTGTAGTGCACCACACTCAAATGACTTCGCTCAAACTTTGATCTGACCAGTGCCCCTAAAGTCAGTGCTGTTCCCATCCATAGGGTATGTTGAATTATCTTCTGTACTCCCAATTACGACCACACTCCCTCGTGATTTACTCTATAGCCATCGGGTGTCACTGTATCTTTTAACATCTTTCCATCTTGTCCGAGGTAGTACCATTGATTTTTATAGGAGAGCCAACCGGAAATAATCATATCTCCTGAATCACGCAAATAGTACCAATCTCCATTTGGATCCTGAAGCCAACCTGTTGCCATTATTCCATTGCCATCAAAATAGTAATTTGCCCCTTTGATGTTGAGCATCTCTCCCACTGCTCTTTGACCACTTTGCTTGATATAATACCAATTTTGTCCACTCTGATGCCAACCTGCACTTTCGCTTTCAGCAACAGTTTGTGGGCTTCCTTGTTGATTTTCTGGCTGTTCTGGCTTGCGTGATTCACTAGGTAGATTTTCTCCAGGTCCTGCATTTTTTTGCTGTCCCTTCTTTGTCATATTTGCTCCTGGACCTACAACCCCAGCCTTTGCACTATTTCCTGTTGTACTTGTATTGTTGCTTGTATTGGCACTTACATTCTCCTGTGGTGCTGGTGCTGGAGTCTGTCTATTTTCCTCCACCGTAGCAAATCCATAGTCAAGAAGAGCCTTGGTATCCTGATATTGTGTTTGGCTGGCTTTCATCACCACAGCAATCATCCTCACACCATCTTTTTCAACAGCAGTAACTAAGGTGTTTCCCGCCTTTGAAGTATAGCCTGTCTTTCCTCCAATAATTCCTGGGTAGTATCTTGGATCTGCCGGATTAATCATCTTGTGGCCCATGGTAATGATCTTTGCACTTGGTCGTTTCTTTGTCGCTGGGAAGGTATATTGCACTGTGGTATCAATGCTTCTAATAATCTCATTGTTATAGGCTGCATTGGCAATCTTTGCCATATCCCTCGGTGTTGTATAGTGATTGGCATTGTTTAGACCATTTGGATTGACAAAATGTGTATTGGTACAGCCAAGCTCTGCTGCCTTTTGATTCATCAAATCCGCAAAAGCTGGCACAGATCCTGAGACATACTCTGCCAGTCCATTGGCAATTTCATTGGCTGAATAGAGCAAAAGCCCATATAGGCTGTCTCGCACACTAATTTTATCTCCTGCAGTTACACCCAGTGTCACGGCACCCGATTCCAAATTTGTGGTTGCTGCAGCAGAATAGGTCACCGTGTCATCGAGATTTCCTCTCTCTGCCACCAAAAGTGCCGTCATAATCTTTGTAATTGATGCTGGATAAAAACGGGTATCGGCATTCTTTTCATAGAGTACCTCTCCTGTTGTCTCATTGACAAGAATTGCACCCTGTGCTGCAACCTCTGGAGTCTGTGCTGCATAAGCAGTGATGACATTTCTCACGCCAAATCCTGGCATTGGAACAGCCAGCGTAGAAAGTGCAGTGGCCATTAAAATCACTGCAGTTATCTTCTTTATTTTTCTTCTTCCTGTATTTCTATTTATATTCAACATTTCTTCACCTTTCTCCATTCAATCAATCTATGGAATCTTTGTACAGTATAACGTGAACTACCCATCACCTAAAGGTAATGGGCTTCTAAGAGCCTAACAGCTCTATTTAAGAAGTTTGATATTTAAGTTTCCACCTAAGTAATTAGGCAATCCTTATTCTTATCGGCGTGTCCACTTCGCCTCTACTGTATAGGATATTCATATCCACAACACTACTTTTACGCATGATATTTAATGCTCCGTTAACATCTGCATTGATTGTTTTACCACTTGCCGTTTTGTATAGACCACGATGTAATCTTCTGCCACTAAACGGATACTCTTTTGGATTATCGGCATTGTAAACAGGGAGATCGTCTCTATCCCAAAAAGATGATTTCGATGTATAGGATTCTTCCTGTTTTACAAAAACAATGTCATTTCGTTTGCAAAGATATTCCAATTTGTTACGCAACTGTCCATAAGGGATATTTACAAAATTTTGATTGTTTTGCTTTCCAATATGACTGTTATGTTGAAAAGTCTCATTGTAACCAACAACAAGCGTACCTATATTATTGATGATACAATAATCTATCACCCTACGAACAGTTTTATTCATATAGTCGTTCACCTTATTGTTGCGATTACGAGCAACTGCTTTTTGTCTATTTGTAGGCTTTCTACTAAAATGCTGTTTATCTTTTATCGATTGCAAACGGGCATTTTCTTTATTGAACCACTGATTAATCGATTTCAGTCTTTTCCCGTCAATAATGAACGATTGACCACTATTTGATACGGCTGTTACGAGATTGTTGATACCTAGGTCAAGTGCAAGTGCGTTGTTTGTGTTTAGATTTCTTTGAATACATTCAGCTTCATATATATACTGAATTTCAAAGAACCTTGCATTCGCCTTAGGTATAATGCGTATCTCTTTTATCGTCTTATCAAGAAGTATGGGTGGTATCGTAATTTCAACAGACTTATGCGTTTTCTTAAAACTATTGGAAAACGGAAGTATCAGCTGATTACCCTTCAGTCTTACAAAACCAATGATCAGTGTTGTGTATCCATCTTTTGGAAGATAATGTGGCAGTTTACAATCCATAAAAGCATATTTTCCCTGCTTGACAAGTTTAAGCAGACCAAAAAATGACTGAAACGAGCCATCAACCTCTTTCAGTATCTGCTGTGCCATATTGGAATTTAAGGCCTTATAATTAGGACTATTCTTTAAAAGAGTGTAATTCTTCTCATACTTGAGAAATTCACCTTCTGTAAAATAATGCTGACGCACATTATAGATTGCCTCATTAGCAAGATTCTTAGCCGTATGACAAAGTTCCCTGATTGTGATGTAATCTTCCTTGGACAGATGTTTCACTTGTTGTTTTACAGTAAGATACATACGATTTTCTCCTTTCATAGACTCGGAAATAGGATTTCCTATATATGTATTATAGCATATATTTTAAATGATAGTATTTAAGTAAAATATATATGTTGTAAACCTAACGCCATTCATCCCACGGTCTAAAGACCATGGGTTTTCTGGCTGTTATATTATAAAAGGAGGGGTTGCATAGATACAACGCCCCCCTTTTTATGTGATTTTTTATATTCTCTATCTTCTCTTTGCGTGCTTTGTAAATACACCGGCATCGTAGCCATCTGGCTCTGAACCATCCTCTGGCTTGTCTACCATGTACTTTACACTCAGTGACTTTCTTTCATCATCAAATGGAATAAACTCCCAATTTGTCTTGGCATTGAGCTTTCTTCCACATTTTAGCGAAATATTAACTGCAATTAACTTGACACCATTGGCATCCTGTGTCACATACATCGATACATTTTTCTCGCCGAGGAAGGTCACCATCTGATTGTCAACAAGATAGCGAATGACCTCATTGGTATATTGCTCGTACTTTTCGCCATATCCGCCACCAGTAACAATTAAATTCGTGACAATCACGCCCTTTTTCCAGAGTGCACCATCAATATCGCTCTTAAAGCGATCATTGACTTTTTCTCTATCCCCATCAATGGAAAATCCTTCCGCATCCATCACAATGGTCAAGCTGATGCCATCCGATGAAACCTCATCATAGAGCTCTGCAAGGAAAATTCTTCCATCTGCTGTTATTCCTTGAATATAGCCCAAGTCCTCATTCTTGGCACTCTTTCTATTCATCAAAAGCGCTGGTAGCGCATGTCTTGTAATCATCGTCTTTTCCTCCTCGTCACTCAACAGAGTAACTTGTCTAATCTCACGATCTTTCTTTTCTTTTTTCTCTGTCTTCTTTTCGACTGGCACAGCTTCTTCCTTTTGATCGTCAAAGGAAACAAATTGCACAACTGGCTCTTCCTTCATTCTCTCTGGAATATATTCCTTGACACCATCCTCGTCGATGTCTGTGTAGTTATCATCGTCGTCTACATCGTCATCATACATATCGTCGCTCATATCTGGATTGAGCATCACCTCATGATCGCCAAATCTCTCCAAAAAGGCATTGTAATTTGGACGCTCATCCTTTGTGTCATACACTGCAAATACAATATTTTTAAAGTGGTACATCCACTTTTCTTCGACAAGAACTTGATACATATCATTGGCCACATCCTTTGGAGGATTGCCAAATGCTCCACATCCCCACGCACCAAGAATTAAGGTGTCATAGTGCTCCTTTGCGGCCACCTGAATGCCCAAACGAAATTTATGTCTTCTCTCTTCGCCCAACTCTTCAGAGTTTAATTTTCCTGCCTTTACACGAGTATTTGGTGCCGGCAAGGACATAACAGAAACTTGATAGGGTTCAGGCAAAAAACTTCCATCTGCCCTTCGAAAGACTTCGACATCCTTAGAGAGCAATAAATAGTCAAGGTCTGTGTTGCTTGCCACATTCTCCTTATTGGCCTCATACATTTCTAAGGCTTGGCTGCCACTAATGGACTGATACAAACTGCTCTGACGGCAAAGTACCTCTTCTTGTGCATTAGCTCCACGCAGATATCCACCACCTGGATTATATGCATTGGCAAAACTAAGGACTAAAATCTTCCTGCCGCTCTCCCTCATTTGCCAAGCTGCATCAAAACTATTTAGGTCATTGACAATGACATTGGTCGAATCATACATCATTTGATTGCCAACATGCAAATTGGCAAGTAGATCTGGTGTGTAAACTTCCACGGCCTGCCGCCTGCTCTTTGGAATGGTAAGCTCTATTTTTTTGTCATTCAGTGTATAAAAACCTAGCCTCAGAACATCCATATTTTCTGTCGCTATTTTTTTTCTGGATTCTCTACTCATATTCCCACACTCTTTTGCTTTATTTTTTCTTATATGGAACTTTAGCTGCTGGCACTACCTTTGAAGCTGCACGCAAATGAGCACTCTGATCATCAAAGAAAATATGTGCACCAAATGCAGACAAAACCTCACTCTTTTTTATTCCGCCAAGAAAAAAGGCCTCATCGATGCGAACATTCCACGCCCGCAATGTCCGGATCACTCTCTCATGTGCAGGTGCATTTCTTGCTGTCACAAGTGCTGTTCGTATCGGAACTGCATCTGGTGGAAATTGCTGCTGCACATAGGAAATGGTCTTTATTAACTTGGCAAAGGGTCCCTCAGGCAATGGCTTTTTTGCATTCTCTTGTTCATACAAAGTAAATGCTTCTAAGCCCTTCTCCTGATAGATTTTTTCTGCTTCATCTGAAAAAAGTACGGCGTCGCCATCGAAGGCAATTCGAATTTGTGGAATTTCTGCTTTTGGATTGATCTTGACTTCTGGATAAGAATAAATTAGACCTGCTGCCACCCCTGCATCGACAGCTTCTTGCACATCTGACCCATTTGCTGATAAAAAGAGATCGGTATGAAATGCATTTAAATACTTTACAATCGGTGCACCGCCAACCAATGCGGCTCGGGTAATATCTAAACCATAGTGTTCAATAGAATTGAAAATACGCAGACTGGTGTCTGCTGTATTCCTTGACATAATAATAATCTCTGTCAACTTTTTTCCGCCTGCATTCAGCTGGTGCAATGCCCGTACCAAAGAAAAAGCCGTTCCCGGCTTTAGTACATCATTTTCGTGCTCCCTTTGATACTTTGCATAGATCTCTATTCCCTCGGTTTCAAAAATTGCATTTTCCCTCTCTAAATCAAACAATGCCCTCGAAGAGATCCCCACAACCAGCTTTCCATCTAATTGAAATGCCATTGCTCACCTCAATGTATCCTACAATATTACTCCACTATTGTATAATCTTTTCAGATAATTAACAATACCTTTATTAATTTTATTCACTGAAAAGAGTATATCATAATTTCTATAGCTAGAAAAGAGCTAGAAAAATTCTCATACCAATTGTAAGATTTTTGTTATATATTTAGACAACTCATTCAATATGTATCATTACGCAAAAATGCTGGTCTTCAAAACAAAAACCAGCATCTAATTCTATATTCTCTACGCTTTCTGAATTTTCTGAATACTTTCCATTTCTTCTACTATTTTTCTATTGTTTAGAAATTTTGAACCTATAGCAATGAGTAAAAAGAGAATGGCTGCTACAGGATAGAACCAAACTAAACGATTGGTTGTTCCATAAATTTCTAAAATTCCCTGAAAAATACTTCCAATGGTCAAAGTCACCACGACCGCATTCCATGCACTTACGGTAATATTCCTTGGCTCTTTTTTTGCCCTCTTGCTCGCCAAAAGATAGGCAAAGCTTCCCAGACAAAGTGGAATCATAAAGGCATAGATCATATAATAGGAATACACTTCATGGCTAAACTTTTCATAGATTGCACCAAAAATAGCAATAAAAATTGCAAAAATCATATGCCCAAAAATATTATCTCGATAAATCTTATCCAATGTAGACAATATCGCTCACCTTCCTCTCTCGAATATCTCTTCCCGATGTTGTTGGCTTATTGATTAAACTTCCCTGAAATACCATCGTGGATGAGCCACCGCCATCTAAGTTGTAGGCTGTCTTTGCCCCCAAGCTCTTCATAAATTGCGCCAGCTGATACAGCGAAAGTCCTTCGCTCTCCTGTGTTCTTCCATCGGAGACCACAAAAAGATAGTGATTGTTATCGATCAGCCCAATAGCTGTTCTTGGATTGCTCGCCATGGCTCTTCCAACCTCTGCATCGGTTGACACACTCACCTTTCCCTCACTCACAAGTCCTGGGCCAAATGAAAATGCCTGCCAAACCCCTTGATTAACTAATTCCTGTGCGGTCACGGTTGACGGATCAACCACCTTCATACTGCCATCGGCATAGATACAAAGTACATCTTCACTTCCTGCCTCATCTCGGTAGACTACACCATTTCGAATCACATAGCCATCCTCTCTTGCCCCATAGTAATCCCCATTAATAGATAAAATGGCATTTTTTTCACTGGCAATCTGTGAAGTTGTCTCTGTGACATTTTTTCCATAGGTATCACTGGCAAAGGCCGTCTTTAGTGATTGTGCAGAATCAAGCGTAATGTCAGCGACATAGACCTTCGTGTTTTCATAGGTGTATTCCTTTAAGCTGATGTTCTTTCCATCTTGGCTGTAGCTTTTGATCTCCTTTCCACCATCTGTGCTCGTCTTCGTCTGGTTGCTCGCTACTGTCGTCTCACTTTTACTTTTATTGGCACTTGATGTGCTGTTTTTTGCACTGGATGACTTTGTTGTCTTTGTAGCCGATGTCGCTGCCTTTGTTGTCGTATTGGCAAATGCAGAGGTATTCACGCTTGTTGTATTTACCTGATATGCTCTTGAAATAACAAAAGTATCCATCGAAATATACACTGTAAATGCCAATATTGATGTCAAAAATAGAATATTCCACTTATGCTTTTTCATATAAATCTCCCTCCCGAGTTCCTTTTTTAAAAACGAATTGTCTCTGTACACTCCAGCTGATGACAAACATCATAATCTCTGTGATAATCTTTGCCAAATAGGCGTTGATGCCAAAAGAAACAATTCCTCTGAGCAATATCACATTTCCCAACAAAATGCATAGAGCAAGTGTGATATATTTGGGCAAAGATTCGATGGCTGCCTCTTGGCTTTTAAATACAAACTTCCGATTGAGGCTGTAATTTAGGCTTGCACTGACCATTCTAGCCAAAATACTTGAAACTACCATTGCCCCCGAAATCATAAATAACAGACAATACAATCCATAATCTACCAAAAAACTAGTGAGTGACGACGAAGCAAAGCGAATAATCTCTTTATAGATTCGATAAGAGTCCTTGATTGTAGAAAAATGAGATGATCGATTGTCATTGAGATACACCGTTGCAATCTCCACCTCTTTGATATCTTCCTTTCTCGCTAATTCCAAGAGTACATTCATCTCATATTCATATCGTTCACCTCGAACGGAAAGCATTTCTTCCACCATTCTGTCAGAAAATGCCCGAAGTCCTGTCTGTGTGTCAAAGACATCTAGTCCGCTACTGACCTTATATACCATCCGAGTGATACTGTTGCCCAATCGACTTCTCCATGGCACATTTCCTTGAAACCTTCTGCTGCCCAAGATTAGACTATTTGGATTTTCCTCAGCCACTTTCACAACCCGCAAAACATCATCCACTTTATGCTGTCCATCTGCATCCACAGTAACAATGACATAGGGAATAGAAAAATTATTTTTAATATATTCTAGCCCTGTCTTGATCGCTGCACCTTTTCCACGATTATGAGTGTGGGTATAAATTGCAGCATATTCACTGGCCTGAACAAAGAGCGAATCACATTCTTGACTAGAGCCATCATTGACAATCACTACACAAAAGCCCTCTTCTTTCAACTCCTTGGCAATCTTTACCATCTCTTTTTCTGGTTCATAAGCAGGTATTAGAGCAATTCTCTTTTCTTCTCTCATCTTGGGTTCCTCCTTTTCTTTTTGATTAGTCCTAGGATACCCAAAAATTATGTGAAAATAATGATTAAATTTTGAATAATCTGTGTTGTGAACTACTCCGACTTATTGTAAGTCCACAATTACCTATCATTTTACGGATAGCTAAATTCTTCATTTCAGGATGTAACATACCGCAATAATGACATACTTGTGATGACGGAAACCACTGACCTACTTTTACAAGATATTTATTTCTATCAGATAGTTTATACTCAAGCATTAATAGGAACATACCGTATCCGTTATCGAGAGTAGCTTTGCCGTTACCAAAGCCTTTATTAGACATAGCCTTCATGTTCGTCGATTCTACGCAGACAACATCATACTGATTGGCTAAGTAGATATCTTATGCTGATGATTCAAACGCTGATTGGCTATATGTCTATAGATTTTGTTCACTTTACGAAGTTGCTGGATATCGTTATTCGACTTTCCTTCATGTTTTTTAGAACCTTGCTAACCTTCAATCTTATCAGAAAGCATAAGATTATAAACCTTACTTGACTCATCACCTCCTCATATAATCAAGTGTTTTTTGTTGAAAATTCAAAGTTTTTTAACCTTGTCTGTCTCAGTAAATAAGCCAGAGTTATGAACATTTCGGTGTATCTGGTACTGAAATAGCGGTAAAAGGGTACACGAAATAAAACATCATTGATTTTCGCTTTACTGGCCTTGCGTATACCCATCCCTCTATGGCAGCTAACCTCCTATATCCACCAGGATCATCTCTGTCTCCAGAGGTCCTAACTTCCTTCGTCCTGCCTGCCCATAACCAGGGTGTCAGCTATGCTCCTTTCCACTTTTAGACAACGAAAAACAGTAAACCTTTTTTCGATTTACTGTTTCTGTATTAAGATATATAAAATTTTCAAATTAGTAGTTTGTTTTACATAAGCATATCTGTTTAACACTTATCTAGTAAAACATTCCTTGCATTCTCTTCTGTATCTCCTTTTTCATCATATCCATCATATGGTGCTTTTGGGTTATGAACTTTGGGCTTCCTTTTTAACGCATTGCAGATCTCATCTGTATGAGAAAAAGCAAAATCTATATCATCAGTCCAACCTGTGTGACCTGTGATAATTTTTAACTTCAAATTTCTCTTTCTAAGTGTTCCCTCTAACTTCTTAAGAGATTTAACTTGTAATTTTTTATCTTCTGCAAGAATGTTCAAAAATGCGTATCCACCATCTGCTCCAAGCCAAATCGTGTCACCTGTAAACAAATAAGTATCATCAATCAGATAGACAAGATGTCCCCAAGTATGACCTGGCACAAGAAATGCTTCTATCTTAATATTCCCAATATAAAAAACCTGTCCATCATCAACTAATACTTTTTTATTTTCTATGCAAACTTGCGGAAGTTTAACTAATCCACCAAATACTTTACGCTTTTTATGACCTTCTAAATATTCATTTTCGATTTTTCCAATATATACAGTGGATTCGCTAAACAATCCATCACCGCCTTTTTCAATAGCTCCGACATGGTCTGTGTCTTGGTGTGTAATTAAAATTTCCTGAATATCTTTCGGATTGACATTAAGCCACTTCATTTTTTCCGCTAATCTAGCATAATTATAACCCCCGTCTATCATAACCGTATGACCATCTTTTTTGTAAAAATAAATATTAGCAACATACTCTCTAACACAACTTACTCTCTCATCAATATGCCCTGTATTTAATGGCTTAAATATTTCTTTTCCCCGAAACAGAAACGACATGACTTTTTCTTGTTTTTTAGATTCTTTTTTTGACATAAATCCTTGCCACATACTCCTCGTATTATATAGTAGTAGTTTTTAGAGACCCTCTCCAAGGTCTTTATAACTATTAAGTCATAGTCTTTTCTTTACCTCTTCCGTAGGTTCGACTATGATATATAAGATACTGTGGATTGGTTATTTACTCCTACCACTTGATGGTTTTAGAAAGGCCCCAACCACAGTCTCTTTGCTCATTTGTTAATCAGTTAGATACCGCATGACGGTTTATTTAGAACGAGGCTACAATCGCAAGGAGTCCCTGTGGTTCTAAAACAGTATCAAATACATTTTAAAGGAGATTATTATGATTTATGTAGGAATTGATGTCGCTAAGGATAAGCATGATTGCTTTATCACAAACTCTAATGGAGAAGTATTATTTAAAGCTTTTACCATTTCTAACAGTCAAGATGGTTTCAATGACCTTTACCAAAGAATAGAATCTGTTATGGAAGATATAACAAAAGTAAAAGTAGGACTGGAAGCTACCGGACACTATAATTACAATCTTTTAGGTTATCTCATTGATAAAGGTCTGACCACCTATGTCATCAATCCGTTACATACAAATCTGTACAGAAAAAGTCTAAGCCTTAGACTCACGAAAACGGATAAAGTAGATGCCCGCACGATTGCTTACATGCTCATGTCTGATGTGAACTTGAAGTCCTACTCAGATACATCTTACCACAACGAAGAATTAAAGTCATTAACTCGTTATCGTTTTGATAAGGTAAAAGAACGTGCCAAACTAAAAACTTCCGTTTCAAGACTGGTCTGTATCTTATTTCCTGAATTAGAAAAACTTGTACCAACACTTCATATGACATCCATTTATGCATTGCTTTCTGAATTTCCCGGGGCTAAATATGTAGCTGGTGCACATCTTACCAGACTTACAAATCTTCTTTCAGATGCATCTAAAGGTCGATATGGTAAAGATACCGCCATAACTTTCAGGGAAGCTGCAAGGGCTTCTATCGGCTCAAATATGCCAGCCAAATCTCTTGAACTAAAACACACCATCAAGTTGATACTGGAACTTGCTTCTGAGATTGATGAAATCGAAAATGAAATCAAAATTATCATGGATGAAATTAATTCTCCAATTCTCAGTATTCCAGGTATCAACTATCGTATGGGCGCTATGATCATTGCCGAGATTGGCGACTTCAGTCGGTTTGATTCTCCTGATAAAATCTTGGCTTATTCCGGATTTTCACCATCAACATATCAATCAGGGCAGCTTGACTCAGCATACTCCCACATGGAAAAACGAGGTTCCAAATACTTACGATATGCTCTGTACAATGCTGCCAAGTATGTTTGCCACTGGGATTCGACATTTGCCAGGTACCTTACCAAGAAACGAGCTGAAGGCAAGCATTATAATGTTGCAATATCTCATGCCGTCAAAAAACTGGTTCGAGTTATTTATCATCTTGTAAAATCGAATCAGCAATACATTAAAGTAGCTTAATTAACTCTAATTCAATACTCCTTTTTCATGCACCTATCATGATGCTCTTTTTGTCATGCAGTTTTCAAAGTGCAAGGAGCTCTAACTGTATTCCGAATATATCTAAAATACATTTCTGTACTTTATTTAAAAAATATCATTTTAGGGCTTGACTTTTAATAGTTAGTCTTTCCTACAAATTACATTTTTATTGGTACTCATCCTTGCATTGCTTAATTTTGATACAATACTATATCTTAAAAATCTTTCTATATCCATTGTAATCATATCAAAACCACATCATTGGTTAATATTATACCATTTGTTCCTGTAACTGCTCTATACAAGTTACTCAAGTTAAATGTGCCAAGAATCTTGGTATCGGTGTTAGTACACTTGCCAAATGGGAAAGTCAATTTCGTGATAATGACGGTGACATTCCCGTTCGTGGCTCAGGGAACTATCAGTCTGATGATGCAAAAGAAATCGCTCGCCTTAAACGTGAGCTTCGTGATGCTCAGGATGTTCTTGATGTACTAAAAAAAGCCATAAGCATTCTGGGGAAAAGTTAACTATTGCTATCTATACAGACCGATAAATCCATCTATCTGCTTTGTACTGTCATCTTTATGCACATATATTTCTGCGCAAGGCAACATCATCAGATACAAGAAGCTGGATAATACATTTTTCTTTCAAAGCACGCTCACCCTTATACCTATAAAGACTGTTTTAAGGTCTAACACCTATTTGTCTCAATAGACTTTCAATGAAATCACGAGCATACTTGCGTTTTAATTTACTGTGATTTGCCTGGTTGTAATAGTTTCTAAGGCAGTTATAGCAAGAAGTGTTTTCATCGCAACATTGTTGTGATACTTTCGCATATGCTGCATTTAAAGATGTTATTACAGCGTTCTTCTCAACCAGTCTCTTAACATGACCTGCTCCTCCTGGAACATTGTCATAGATCAAAATATCATAGCTATGCTGCTCTAGATTCAGTTCAAGAACACCCTCTATGTCATTTCTCTCAATCCCAAGTCCAATACTTATTCCTTCAAGAAATGCATACATAAATGACAACGCAATCGCATAATCTTCCTTCGTAAAGGATCCTAACATAGGAATAGTAAATCGAGCTACATCTGTTTGGAATCGATGTCCAAGCTTAATTTGAGTAAGTTCTTCACAAGAGCAATCAAATTGCCTGTAATTCTTGTGTTTCTTTAATGATGTAGGTGTAATTACTTTTCCTTTTATTATGTCGCTATATCCACATACTGGGCACATATTGAATGATGACTTGTTCATGACAAGGAGCTCGTCATTGGTGCTTGTCTCAATGGTAATAGCATTTGATAAAGAAACAACATTCTCATCCTTTATACCACCACCAAGATATGATACTTCACCAGCATATGATCTCTTTGGCTTTGCACGGGTACTTTCTTTCGTGATACCAGTTTTAAATCCGTTTACTGGTTCAATATAAAATTCTTGTACCACTGTACCAAGAGGTTCTCCACAATACTTGCACTCATTTCCAGTTCTTGTACTTACAGACACATTTACCTTTTTACAATTAGAACAAGTGCAGAAATAATTTCGTGGATATTCTCCTGTTTTAGGTAAGGATATATACTTTGAAGTATATTTCTTGCCATCAACAATGATTTCTGAATCCGGAGCATATTCTGATATCGCTATTTTTAAATCGCGACTCAAATCATAGCTATTATCCAGAATACCTTCTTTATATATTTGCAATTCAACAACATCAACCGGGAACCCATATTTAGGAATGACACAGTACTTTGAAAGTGAATCAATTACCTTTTCCTTATGCAAATTCTCAATTTGTCTTTGGTAATAATCCGCTTCCTTATAGTTTTCTTCTGTTACAGCTTCCTTTTTCGCCTTCTCATACTCCTCTGCAATGGATTTAATTGTTGAAACAAAATGCTCCATCTTTTCATCATTGCCTTCGATTTCATCAAACCATTTAAAGTTGTGATAATCTCGATATACATTCCCAGGGAGTATTTTCTCGTTGATATAGATATTCAAATCACTCGGATGACTTGAAATATAGCTTTTAAACTCCTCTAATGCTTTTCCAAAGACTAATTCATCAATACTGCTGAAATAATCTGGGTGTAGTCTAAAGAAGAATCCTAAACATGTGGCCATCAAATGACGAACGATTATCTTATGATTTACTACATTAAAATATGGTGGCTTAATGACACCAGAAATCATTTTTTCTGGACTACAGAAATATGTATAATCATGAGATCCAGTCCCACAGTATGTCAAAATGTATGCTGCGCTATCTTTTCTTCTTCCTGCACGTCCTGCACGCTGAGCATAATTCGCAGGTGATGGTGGTACATTTCGCATAAATACTGTTTCAAGGTTACCAATATCAATACCCATCTCAAAAGTTGTTGAACAACTTAAGACATTGATTTTTTTATTTTTAAAGTCTTGCTGATATTGCTTTGCCTTCTTTCGATCAAGCTGAGCAGTATGTTCCTTAACTACAATGCTTTCGATTTTCTTTGTCTTATATTGTCTTCTGTAATAATTCGTTGCAAGTGCCTCATCCGGATCCACTTCACTCAATGTGCCATCACATTTATCCTGAACACACTTATTATGGACATTATATGGAGTCAAACGACCACACTTAGAGCAAATATAGTATTTTGAGGTCTTATAATTCTTAACTACATACTTACTTGCTTCAATTTGATAGCATTCCTTAGTTTCATGCTTCTTAAACAATTTACCCGCAACAGCCAAGTTGTTAAAAACAACCTCCAATAATGCTTTTGCTGATTCTTCGTCACAGTCACAAACTTTCTGAACATAACGAACAACCATATTATCCTTTCCCTTTACAGGTAAGAAACTTCTAACGCCATTTATTGTCTTAGGGCAATTGAACATTACGTAGTTATCAAATCTTCTATATTCCAAAGCTTCCATCTTTTCATCTGGGGTTAATGTTGATTTGATCAAGTTTATGGCAGGTGCAACTTTGAATATACCAAATACAACCTGCATAATTGTTTCCAGATCCTTCTTTGTAATGTTATATTCTCCAAATTCAGCTTCAACGTCCTCTTCGTCAACTTGAGACATGATGTCAGTTAGATCAACATCAAAGAAATACAATCCTAAACCTTCACCGTCATTCGAACCATCAACCTTTAATAGATCAACAAGTGTTGTAATCCAAGCATTTTTATGCGCACTTAAATCATTTTGAAATAAGTTACCTTCTTTAATCATTCCTGAAAGAGTTGCAGTAAGCTGATCTACAGAAATATTTCTATATTGATTATCTTCAATTACTTTCCAGACCAGTCTTTTCTGTAGCATTCTAATCTGGTTAGAATCCAAGAAAACTGCTGAAAAGCTAGCTTGTTGACGACTATCAGAAAATGCCAAAAATTGCTTTACATTCGACGTCTCTGGTTCTGATTGAATGCTTTCTTTTCTCTTCAAAGACAGTTTACCAGTTTTCTTTTTAGTCTCTGTTCCATCATCAATTGCTTCATACAAAATCTGAGCAAGTAGTGCAGTTCCCTCATCTTTTCCTACATTCAAGCTCTTAACAACACCTGCTCTTGCTTTGTGACCGCAACAAGGGCACTGATTTATATTATTGAACGCCGTTTCTTCTCCATCCTTCTTTGATTGGAGAACTTTAAATATAGAATGTTGAAAGCTGTCTCCGCAATTACATCTGCGTGCATTTAAATTTCCTGCAACATGAATCGCACCACACTTTGAACAAACCTTATACTCTTCAAGGATATCGTGGTCAACTTCCTCTTCATTTAATTCATTGCTCATCAAGAAGTAATCAATGCTTACAAATTCGTTATTTCCATAGTTTTCGTAAATATCAACTTCCTTGTTCTGATAGAGATAGTCAAGCCCCTCACCTTCATTACGCTGAATCTTTCCGATTATGTATGGCGAATTACAATATCTACAGTTTCCAGCTTCGAAAGCCTTTAAATCACCAAGCATATTGGTTTTAGTAAGGCTTAATTGTGGATTGTTTCCAAGAGTGATGTATGCACCAGCTAATGAGCGCACAAAAGAATGGTATTTCAGATCAAAAATACCTATCCCGTCTTTTTCTGCCATGTTGATGAGATCAATCAAATCTATCAACTGTTCAGATGTTAATTGATTATTAAAGCTAACAAGAATACTTTTAAAGCTCTTACTTCCATCTTTTAATACTTCATATAGATGGAAGACGTTTCTATCACCTACAAACAATTCATATAGATAACTCTTCAAGTCCATTGAATCTATGTTTTTGTATCTATTTCCAATGGTTCTAACCGTCTGTATATCATTCTTCGCTTTCTTTATTTCAGAATAATCCCCTGCGTCAATCGTATAACTCAGCTTCGAACTAGAAAGTAAAATTCTTTTAGAGAAGATGATATCTTGAATATCAAAACTTGCAGATGTAAGGCTTCTAGCAAAATTTACGATCTCGCTTTCAGATTTGCCTTGTTCACCCAACGTAGCACTTGTTAGAATAAAGCGTGGTTTATTTGGAGCCAATCCTGTCAATCTACGCATCAACAAAGATAATTCGATTCCCAATGAGCCATAATACGAATGTGCCTCATCAAGAACAACAAACTTCCAGTTATTTAACCTCTCTGGAGCAAAGATCGAATAATCATTTGGCCTGATCAATAAATATTCCAACATAGAATAATTCGTGAACAGCAAATATGGTGGATTCTTTCTAATTTCTTCTCTCGAAACCAATTCATTCTCAGGGATGAAAGTATCATTCTCTACACCATATTTCTCACGATAATTCTTAGGAACGCTTTCTTTCGTTTCCCCTGTAAAGAATCCATATGTAATTTCAGGACACTGTGTGAGTATTTTTCTTACTCGATCAATCTGATCGTTTACAAGAGCATTCATTGGATATAAGAATATTGCTCTAACACCAACTTCCATATTACCTTTTTCTACATCAGACATCAGTTCATTTAGAATTGGATACAAGAAACTCTCTGTCTTTCCTGAACCAGTACCTGTTGTAATAATTGCACTTCGACCAGAGCAAATACACCTAATACTCTCTTCCTGATGAGAATATAAATGCCTCTCAAAATTCATATCTCCCAATCTACGAAATGATTTACATACTACACCATCTGCAATCATTTCATCCAAGGACATTCCTCTTTTAAATGGCAAATTCAAATCGACATAAGGCCCCTTAAATAAATCTTCAACTTCCAATTGTTGCTCAAACAATTTTCGTAACTTTGGAGTTTTAAATTCAAAAGAAGACCTAAGATATTCTTTATACTGACTATTTATGTATTTAGATCGTTCAATAGGACTTCTCTTGCTCACACTGATTCAACTCCCTTCATATCGATATTGTAAGAAAAAATATCAGCAGCTTTGCCATCGTCCATCGAATTCATAATTCCATGATGATCGAAATCAAGCAACAGCCCATCTCCATCCTTAGTAATAGACAATTCTATCATTCCATCTATAACATCACTGCAAATTTCAATATCAACAGGATTTATGTTATCCAACATAAACGCACCATTGTATGTTCTTACATATACTTCACCTATATATTCATTTCCACTTATCATTTCTTTAAAATAAACATATGTTGTATTAAAGTAATGTCGCTTTCTTAGAAATTCTCCTCTGACAAGCTGATCAAAGTAGACTTCCTTAATTTTGAAGGATTTTCCTACAAAATCTTCTCTCGCATAAAAGACGATTGGAAATTCCTTTAAAATGCGTTCTTTTTTGAGCGAAAGTCCTCTCTCTTTTTCAAAGAAAACCACTTTATAGTTTATAAAAGATGATAAGTCATATACATTCTCTTGAACTTCTTTTTCCAAAGCAGAACTTGTATATACGACATTATCCTCATCATCAATTATCTTAAACCTAATATTCCCTTGTCCGTAAAAGCACGGCGTGACAACAAGAGCTTTGTCTTCATGACTATAAATAACCGTTGTTTTAGCCTCATCAAGAATACATTTGTTGTAACACCAGATTCCCTCATGAAAGCGTTCTTCTGCAACCAACACTATTCCCACACAATCATAATTCGACTTATATGACAGTAAGAAGCCTGCAGAGAATCTGCTAAATACTCCTTCATTCTTAAGCCCAGGTGCTTCTTCAATGATTTGACCAGCACTGGTTAGTAAGCATATTTTGTCATATTTGCATCCATACAGATCAATTGAACTTTCCTGAGTAATATCACCGATCCAAATTTCTTGTGAAAATGGTCTCCAATCTCCATTATCAATCCTGTATAACGGGAATTGGAATGGAACATAATAAATATATTCCTGATTATTCCAATTTAACTTAATCCAGTCTTCTTTAAAATCCTGAATACATATCTCATCAAAAATTGGTTGTGACATCAAATCAGAATCCACAGAAACAATATATGAATTCTTGTTGTTTTCAACCTGCTCAACATGAAGGTTTTTATCTATAGCAAATTGAGTACGTAGCACACTGATTCTTTTGCCAGAATATAACGCATTCACTCTTAGCTGATAAATTCCTGAACCTAAACAATCAAGTTTTAGCGAATACTTATTGATCCCTTTTCTTTCAACTGTAGAATGTTCAAAAGCATCCATTTTATACGAGCGCTGATTAATTTGGATTTCAAAACTGCTGTCCGTAAACTCACTTTCAAAAACAAGGAATAGCTCATCTTTAAATACTTCAAACTTGCAATCAGCCTGCGCAACGAAATATCCATCATATTTTTCACCAAACACACCAGGACGGATCATCTCAGAAAAATTGAAAATTTTATCATCGACAAGAACAGCATCTCCCAAGTGTGCACTATATGAAGATAGACAATATGCCTCTCCTGAAAAATACAAATGCAACTTATCAACCTTACTCTTCGTACAGAAAACAGCTGTTCCGGAATAGTCTTTATTATTTGCCTGTTCCTGCCCTCTCTCATCAAATACTATGAAGTTACGATGCAATCTGGTTTTGCTCTCATAAATCGCTTCATTTCCTGCTACCAACTGATAAACAATTCTTCCAAGTGGATTAGAAAGTTCAATTGCAGGATTCTTAATCTGATACCCACCAATGATTTTACGAATATCTTCTACATAATTATCATAAATGACCTTTTCCTCATTCTTAACAATGATTCTGATATTTCGATAATCATATGTAGCTTTCACGCGATGAATCGGAGGAACTAAATAAACCGTATTCCCATTCAAAACATATTCTGGTTCCCAACACGATCTTAATTGTTCGGATTTGCTTCGGTGTCCATACTCTTTCTCTCTATTAATTGTTGAAAGCCATTCTTCATATCCTCTTTTCAAATACGGATTGTGAAGAACGTTATCCTTGTCCCAAATATATTTATCAATCAGTCTAACAACAATGATACTAAGCTTAATAACTGCATCGTTATATACAGGATTAGTAATCAGCTGCTTTGTTGATTTAATCAATTTATATGTTTTCTTCGTTACATTAACTTTAAGTTCGTCACTTTCAGAACGCATTACATTCTGCAATCCATCATAAACAAACTGAAACTCACCATATAGATCATCAGGCAAATCGCTATCAAAATTTAACTTATATATGTCGTAGATAAACTCAAAGAATGCCCCCAGATAATAGCTTGGTACAATAGTCCCCGCTAATACCACATTGATAATACGAGTCTTTGTTCCTGTTACATCATCCTTTATTCTGTAATTATTTAATAACGTTCGAATAAGCCCCTCTACCTTTTGCTCTGAATAACGCTGGTACAAGTTCTTGTAAGTTTTTCTTACGGATTCATAAAAGACTCCATCATAGTAGAGCATACCAATTAAAACAAGAGACACAAATACAATTTCAGGATCATGGACATAGGTGCCAGAATACGAATTTAACGTAATGCCCAGTTCCCTCTCTGCACGGTTATGAATAATATCTATTGCTTCAGCATTATCCAATAAATCAATCAAATCAATACCGAGATTTTTTCTTTCTTTGACACAGGTTTTTAAGTACCCTATTTTCTTTTCTATCTGCGCATCGTTTAATCTCTTTTTGAGTATTTCTATAAGTGATTCTTGTTCCTCATGAGTAACAATACCATCTTCAAGTATCTGATCTATTTTTTCACAGATGATTTTAGAAAGCTTATGATCACGAATGAAAGATTCATTAGTTCTCATCCATTCCTACAAGCGACACACTTCTTTTTCGTTGATTTCATTGTCGCAAATAACACCTTTAATGATTCCATTAAGTTCATAAATCTTAGCAAAGGAATCAGTTTCAAGAGCTTTATATTGACTACAATTATCTATAAGCATTTCTCGTTCTTCATCTGTGATGATTCCATCTTCAAGCACTTGTTCTACCAGTGAAATTAATCGAGCTTGCCTAGGCTCGTAAGATAAGTTCCTGTTCTTTTTTACCCACGAAGATAATCCGGCTACCTCTAGCTTATTGATAATACCGTCGTAGCTAATGCCGTTTATTATTCCTATTAACTCATTTATGTTACGCATAGCTTGTGTGGTATTTGCTCCAAAAACTACCACAGCTCTCCTTTCATCTGGTATCTGTAATAAGCGTTTGCAAAACGCTAAACCCCGTATAATGATATGTACCCTCTTTACTGGACAACCAGTTGATGTGTCCAGGATTCTGGGTACATATCAAAAATCTTTCTATATAATAAAAGCAACTTCTCTCTTCACACCTTTAAATCAGACTCGTTTCGTAATTGCCTATTTTATAGTAACTACAACATCTTAAAATGCTTCAACGCATCTAAAATAGCTTCTTCCTTTTTAATTGGACACTGCGGGACTTTCTGTTTCTCATTTTTAGACTTATCATAGTGTTCACTAACTTCTAAACCATGCTTTTTCTTAACTTGTTCAATATACAGAGTAGATACTTCAAACCCAAACTTTTCCAAAACATAGTTTTGAATTTGCTTATAGGTAGCCTTGCTCTCAGCACTTGTTAAGTCCATATCATCCATAGGAAGTTCTACACTTATATGATTCTTTGAGTCCAATTTGGAAAGTAACACGATTGTCTCCACATGAGCAGTCTGACTAAAACAATCAAATGGCTGAATCTTTTCTGCCTTGTACTTATACTTTACAAAAACTTCCAAATCTCTAGCTAGTGTCTCTGGATTGCAAGAAACATAGATCACTCGCTTTGGTGAAAGTTTCCTAATCGCAGCAATAAACTCTGGTGTGCTCCCTGCACGGGGTGGATCCATAATAATCGTATCTATCTTTTCTCCATTCTCGGCGGCGGCCACAATCAAGGCGGTTGCATCTTGGGCATAGAAAGTGATATTCTTAATGGCATTTCTCTTTGCATTGGAAATGGCATCTCTAACCGCATCCTTGTTGAGTTCAACACTAATGACTTGCTTTACCTTTGAAGCTGCAATCAATCCAATCGTTCCCACACCTGCGTAAGCATCCAGTACCACTTCCTCACCTGTAAATTCTGCACAATCAATGGCAAAACGATATAGTTTTTCTGTCTGCACAGGATTTACCTGATAAAATGACTTTGGTGAAATGCGAAATGTCAAGCCACAGAGAACATCTTCAATATATCCCCTGCCAAATAGTGTCTCATTGCGATCGCCAAGCACCATACTTGTGCCCCTTGGATTGATATTTTGAACAATGGTCGTAATCTCTGGATGAGCTTTTTTTAATGCCTTGACAAAATTATTCTTGCCCGGGAAAATCGGCGAGGCGGTGACAAGCACCACCATCACCTCATTTGTTGCCTTACCTACACGAATTAGAGTATGACGCAAAAGTCCATATCCTGTGTCCTCATTGTAGGTTTTTATTTTAAAGGATTTACAAAGCTCCTTTATGGTCGCCACAATGGCCGAGGCCTTTTTGTCCTCAATCAGACAATTTTGTATATCCACAATATTGTGTGACTTTTTTTCATAAGTCCCTGCAATGACTTGACCTCGCATAAATCCAAATGCTGCACTCACCTTATTGCGATAATGATAAGGCTCTTCCATTGGAACAATTTCTTCCACTTTTCCAAATTTTGCAAGATATTTCTTTGCTGTCTCCTGCTTTTTCTCCAGTTGCTTTTTGTAGTCGATTTCAATGTAATCGCAACCCCCACAACGCTTTGCCACAGCACATTTTGTTGTGCTCTTGTTTATATCGCTCTTGTCTCGTTTAAAAGCCATTTCTTCTCCTCATCATCTAAGTATGGGCTGAGCGTCTTATACACCATTGCTTGATATTCATTGTATAATTGCTTATCTCTCTCCTCCATAATATCCACATTGAGTGGTTCTGGATCAAGAGGTACAATGGTCAATGAATCAAAGTGCAAAAATCCCTCCTGCTCATCCTTTACACTCACCACTAAATTCTCTACTCGAATGCCATGGCTTCCCTCAATATAAATGCCTGGTTCATCGCTGACTACCATGTTTTCACGAATAACCACATCTCTCCTTGGATCCGGATTTGGTGTAAGGCGAATGGAATTTGGTCCTTCATGTACAGTATTGCAAAAACCAACCCCATGACCTGTGCCATGATTAAAGTCTCTGCCATACTCCCACATCTTCATTCGAGCATAGGTATCGAGATTATATCCTCTTGCTCCCTCCTTAAATCTTGCGTTTAATAGTCGAAGCATTCCAATCGTTGTCAATGTGTAATCCTGCTTTTCTATGTCACTGGTTTCTCCAAGGGCAATGGTTCTTGTGACATCTGTTGTTCCATCTTTATACTGTGCACCTGAATCAAACAAATAGAGTCCTCTTGGTTCCAGTATAGCTGCTGTTTCTCTATTGGCCTTATAGTGAACAATGGCTGCGTTGCTCGCATAGCCACTGATGGTATCAAAGCTAAGTTCCACGCCAAGCCCACCAATTTCATCTTTTAGGCGAAGATTATCAAGGTAATCTGAAGCCTCCACTTCATTGATCTTCTCCCCCCTCTTGACACTTTCTTTTATCCACTTGATATATTTCACCATATACACGCCATCTCGAACATGGCTCTTTCTCATGTTAGCAATTTCTGTGTCGTTCTTTACAATTTTCATCAATGCCAACGGTGAAACCACAAAGATAAATTCATTGTCTTTTCTCGCATCGCAAAGTGTTTGATAGTCGCAATCCTTTTGATCAAGTAGAATCTTTCTTCCTTTTAGTTTCTTTACAAACTGATTCCAATCGTCGTACTCTGCTGTCTCAATGCCCTGATCCTTCAAATAATTTGCAATTTCTTCACTCATTGCACAACTTTGAATAAAGAGTGTACAACGCTCTTCTTCAATTGCCAAATACGATAAAAACAAGGGATTGCATTCAATGTCATCGCCACGAAGATTAGTCAACCAAGCGATATCCGAAAGTGAACACGCAAGAAGAACATCGGCACGATTTTCCCTCATTTCCTTTCGCACTCTCTCTAACTTTGACTTTGTATCCTCACCACAGTATGCATCAATTCTCCACACTTTTTTTGCACTGCGTGCTGGACGATCTAACCACACTTCATCGACAATATCGACATCTGTACGCATTTGAATTCCGTGCAATTCCTTCTCCCATTGCTCGCCCTCTCCTGCACCAAATAATTTTGCATAAAAGCCCAAAGTCTCTCCAATGCTTAGATTTTCTTTGAGATACTCAAGTAAGGTTGGAACTTTCTTTTCTCCCATTTCCATCAAATCAATTCCACTGCCCTCGAGTTGTTTTCTTCCTTGCACAAAGTAGCGACCATCAACCCAAAGTGCCGCACGATCTTTCAATACAACTAATGTTCCCGCACTTCCTGTAAAACCACTTAAATAGGCTCTACATTGGTCATGGTCACTAACATACTCACTTTGATGGGCATCTGCTGTAGGGGCAACCCACGCATCCATTCCATACTTTTTCATCACTTCTCTCAATTTTTGAATTTGCTCTCTCATATTTACTCCTTCCAATCTAAAAATAGACTAAAATAAATTCAACTTTTTACACGCCTTCCACACACCATCTTCTCCAATAGGATCTGTGACCATATCGGCGACGACTTTTAATTCCTCTACGGCATTTCCCATGGCCACACCCATTCCGGCTTCCTTAAGCATCTCAACATCATTACTTCCATCGCCAAAGGCCACAACATCCTTCATGCTCATTCCATAGTAGTGGCAAAGTTCCTTCAGACCTTCAGCCTTTGTAATGCCATTGGGAACAATGTCTGCCCCTCCCTTTCCAGAAAAGAGTAACACAGACAACATCGGAAAATGCTCCCCTAATCTCTTTGCTCCCGCAGGATCGCCATAATAGACTAGCGTATGCACATCCATTTTCTCAAGTAAATGATAATCCTTAAATCTTCGTCCACACTCACCCCAATTGAGCATCTCTCTCTCATAGATGTAGTCCTGATTTGTATAGTAGTCATCATCTCCATCTGTCATTCCAACAGCCTCTCCATGTTCCTCACTGTAAGTCAATATCCGCTTGACGAGTGCCTTGTCCATGATAATATCAGAAATGACTTCTTTTCCGACAACTACTCTTGCTCCATTTAGTTCTACAAGTGCATGGGGTAAAATTGAATCTACAATATCCCTGCTATAATAATTATGTAAATTTCTTCCACTGGCAAGTACAATTTTATGTCCTGCCTGTTTTAACTTTCGAATCGCCAACATTGCTGAATTTGGAATTTCATAGTCCTTATGATCGAGCAATGTCATATCAATATCAAATGCAATAATCATTTTTTCTCCTATTTCTCATCACATACCTGGAATATATAAAACTTTAAATAGTATGATTCTGCTGCTGCCCAAAGAATTGGGTGATCAGGTGCTTGGGTTGAAAAGCTAATCTGTCGAAGACGCTTATGAGCTCCTTTCGCTGCCTCGTTGATGGTCTTTGCAAAAGTTTGTTGATCCATATAGTGAGAACAAGAACAGGTTGCAAGATAGCCACCATCTAGCGTCAACTTCATTCCACGAATATTAATCTCTCTATAGCCTTTAATTGCATTTTTAATTGAATTCTTTGACTTTGTAAATGCTGGTGGATCGAGCACAACAAGATCATACTTTTCCCCTCTTTCCTCAAGCTCTGGCAAAAGTTCAAAGACATCAGCACTCACAAACTCTACATGATTCTCCAAGCCATTTTTTTTTGCATTTTCTCTTGCCTGACAAATGGCTAACTCAGAGGCATCAACGCCAAGAACACTCTTTGCTCCTCCTTTCCCTGCATTGAGTGCAAAAGATCCTGTATGTGTAAAGCAATCGAGTACTTTTTTATCCCTTGCAAGATCTTGAATTAACTTGCGATTATTCTTTTGATCGAGGAAAAATCCTGTCTTTTGTCCATCCTTGACATCAACAATGTACTTTACTCCATTTTCCACAATCTCCACATCAGTGTCAAATGGTTCGCCAATGAATCCTTTGACCTTCTCCATTCCCTCTTTGATGCGTTCCTTGGCATCAGAACGCTCATAGACACCGCGAATGTGGATTCCATCTCTAGCAAGAACTTCCTTTACTAGTTCAATAATCTCTAATTTCATTCGGTCAATGCCAAGAGCCAAGGATTCAACCACCAAAATATCCGAAAACTTATCAATCACCAGTCCTGGCAAAAAATCTGCTTCGCCAAAAATCAAGCGACAACTTGAAGTATCCACCGTATTCTTTCGATATTCCCAAGCATTTCTCACTCGCATTGCGATAAATTCTCTATCAATCACTACATTTTCTTTTCTCGTCATCATGCGAACACGAATTTTTGAGTTAATATTGATAAATCCATGCCCCAAGCAATAGCCATCAAAATCAAGTACGGTCACAAGGTCTCCATTGTCAAAAGTTCCCTCTGTACGCTCAATCTCATTGTCATAAATCCACGCTCCACCTGCTTTTAAAGCTCTGGCCTCTCCCTTTTTAATATGTACTATTCCAGGATATCTCATTTTTTCTCCATTTCTATCTCTATTTTTGTTCTGTATTCTATTCTATCATCTATAGGAGGTGGAAAACAAGTTGGCTGATCAGTTCTGCAACTCCACAGCCAATCATCACAACAATCGGGTCCGTCTTCCACTTTCTGAGCACAACAAGTGCCACAATAAAAATAATAAGTCCTCTCCAGTGCACATTCTTTGTCGCCTGGTCAAAGATGGCACTCATCAAAATGGTGATTCCTGCTGATAAAATCATTGCCACCACAATGGGACGCAAAAACTTTAAAATTCCCTGTAAGAGTTCCATGTCGGTATACTTTTCATAGAGCCAAGCCAAAATACTGACAAAAATAGCTGAGGGAATCACCACCCCAAGCGTGGCAACGATTGCCCCTCCCATTCCAAAGATCTGTTCTCCGACAAATGTTGCTGCATTGATGGAAATGGGTCCTGGTGTCATTTGTGAAATTGTCACTAAATTAGTGAAATCTGCCATAGAAACCCAGTGATAGTGATCAACGACAATGGACTGTAAAAGGGGCATTGCGGCATAACCTCCCCCAAAACTCAATGCCCCAATTTGCAAAAAAGCAAGAAATAGCCAAAGAATCATTTTTTCTGCCTCCTGCCTTTCATATAGGTAACCATTGCTCCAACACATGCCGCAATCACAATAATCAAAACCACATTGACTTTAAACCAGTAATTGGCAATAAACGCAAGGACCATCCCTAGAATTAAAATAGGTTCTCTAAGTTTGACTATTCCCATCCCCATATCCACGACTACAGAAATAATCACGGCACTCACCCCCGATTTCATTCCTGTCAGTAGTGCTTGAATGGCAAAGTTTTGTTTGAAAGCACTATAGACAGCAGAAATTATGGTTAAAATAATAAAGGGCGGTAGCACAGCCCCCAAGATAGAGACCAAAATTCCTAGAATTCCTGCAATCTTGTAGCCCACAACGATGGCTCCATTGACAGCAATGGAGCCTGGAGTAGACTGTGCAATGGCCACCAAGTCCATCATCTCATCTTGTGTAATCCATCCCAATTCATCAACAAATTTATTTTTGAGTAAGCTGACAATGACATAGCCACCTCCAAAAGTAAATGTACTCAAATAGAGGGTAGAAAAAAATAATTTTCTTAATTTTTTCCCTTCCATTATGATGAAAGCTCCTTTTCCCTCAATAAAATCAAGCCACCTTTTTTTCGAAAGCCTGTATTCCAAAGTATCTCAAAATCAAGCCATTGACTCTTGCCATAGGTCACAACCTTCACCGACATCTTTCCATCTTCTATCCTATAACCAATAATTAAGTACCAATGCCAAACATAATCTTGCATTTGTGCATTTTTATGGCGAAGAGTCAAATTTGGAATGGGATAGCCCCCATCTATTTGCTCAATTACTGCTCTTTTTGCAGTTTCCAGACTTTCTTCTCCTGAAAGTCCTAAAAGTTGAATTTCATCACAGCCTCTATCCTTTATGTACTTTCCATAGCCATCAATATAAATCTCTAACTTATCTATTCCTGTAAATCTTGGGCGAAGATAGGGCTTCATGACCTTGGAAAACGCAATATAATCTTCCTTTGAGAGAGCATTTTCATCATTCGGATAGAGCTCTTTCACACCTTTATATTTTTTCAAATAAATAGATACATCACAGGCCGTGACTGCTGCACACCCTCCAAGATACATCCACCGATCACAAAACCAGTCCTGATTGCCCCCCAGTCCACCACCAATCTCAAAATACTCTACTTCTTTTTCCACTAAAAAATAAACTCCTCTACTACTTTAGCAACACCATCTTCATCGTTTGAAAGTGTCACATAATCTGCTACATTTTTTACGCCATCCACTGCATTTCCCATCGCCACACCAAGACCTGCAAAGGAAATCATACTCAAATCATTGTATCCATCCCCACAGGCAATCATCTCTTCTTTTGTGGCATTTTTTATCTCCAATAATCTCTCTAAGGACTTTGCCTTGTCGATTCCCTTGGCCATCACTTCTAGGAAAAATGCCTCTGAACGAGAAATCGAGAGATTTTCCTGAAACTTATCCTTCATCTTCTGTTCTACATCAGCAAGATACGCATCATCACCATTTCCCAGCAAAATAAACTTTGGCACATCTTCTTGAATCACCTTTTCTAAGTCGTCCTCTTGCCTCAATGTCATTCCTGTAATTCTTGCTTCAATCTTTGCATAGGGATTTTCTTTATTTGTCAGTAAAATCTCATCTCCCTGATAGGTCAAGATATCGACTCCATATTCCTTAGAAAAATCAATAATTTCTCTATAGTACTTCCTTTCAATATGTTGGTCAAATACGGTCTTCATCCCATGCACTTCAATGATCTTTGCTCCATTAAAAGCCAAAATATATCCGCCATATTTGTTTAATTCCAACTCCTCAGCTAGATGCACAATGCCATGGGTCGGTCTTCCACTCGCTAAGACTAGGCAAACACCCTTTTCTTGTGCATGTATCAACACTTCTTTTGTCCTTGGTGTAATCACTTTTTGACTATTCGTCAATGTCCCATCTAAATCTAATACTAAAAATCGATATTGCATATTTCCCTTAACCTTCCTATCCTATTCATTGCGATTCCGCCAAAAATAGTATATAATGAGGGAAAGAATATTGAAAGGTTTTTATCTATGAAAATATCAACTAAAGGGCGCTATGCATTGCGAATGATGTTAGAATTTGCTATGTCACCCGATCACACAACCAAAATCAACCAAGTCGCCAAACATCAAGGAATTTCCGAAAAATACTTAGAGCAAATTGTGTCCATATTAGTTAAGGCCAACTATGTCAAGAGCGTGCGTGGAGCACAGGGGGGATATCTTTTGACAAGACCTGCAAGTGAGTATATTGTCGGGGATATCTTGCGTCTCACCGAAGGAAGTCTAGCTCCCGTCTCCTGCCTAGATGGGAAAACCCCTCCAGAATGTGGGCGAGATCAGACCTGTTCTACGAAAAAATTATTTCAGCGAGTGCAAGATGCCGTCAACAGCGTAATTGACCACACGACTTTACAGGACCTTCTCGAGGACGAGATGTCTTGCAATGCCAAATACAGACAACAACATAGTAAAAATGACAAAAAAGCTGCTGCCCACGAATAGGACAACAGCTTTTACTTTATGCCTTTTTGTTTTCTTCCTTCTTTACTTCTTTTTCCTGCTTGCCCTCACTGATCTCATCCAACAACTTCTTCACTGAAACGAGCTTTGTACAAAGTGCCAAAAGTTGTGCAGCAGTCTTCATATCCTCTGCTGGTGGGAATGATGGTGCAATGCGGATATTTCTATCGTGTGGGTCTTTTCCACCTGGATAAGTTGCCCCTGCAGGTGTCATCACAACGCCAGCCTTCTTACAAGCATCTACAACATCCTTCGCACATCCATCCATGGTATCAAAAGAAATAAAATATCCACCCTTTGGATTTGTCCACTTTGCAATGCCAAGTCCACCAAGTTCTTTCTCAAGAATACTCTCTACTGCTTCAAACTTTGGACGGAGGCTATCGGCATGCTTTTTCATATGCTCAACCATTCCGTGGATATTTTTAAAGTATCGCACATGACGCAATTGATTTACCTTGTCATGACCAATGGTCTGATTCTTTAATTGCTTTTTGATGTCCTCAAGGTTGTTGAGTGAAGAGGCAATTGCTGCAATTCCAGAACCTGGGAAACTTACCTTTGAAGTAGAAGCGAACTTATAGACCATATCTGGATTTCCAGCTCGCTTACATTCAGCCAAAATCTCAATCAAATGATCCTGATCCAAATCATACAAATGGTGAATTGTATAGGCATTGTCCCAATAGATTCTAAAGTCCTTTGCTGCTGGCTTTAATCTAGCAAATCTTCTTACAGTTTCATCAGAGTAAGAATTTCCTGTTGGATTGGAATACTTTGGCACGCACCAAATACCCTTGATTGACTCATCTGTGGAAACCAACTTTTCTACCAAATCCATATCTGGACCAGTCTCTAACATTGGCACACACACATTTTCAATGCCAAAGTACTCTGTAACTCCAAAGTGTCTGTCATATCCAGGAACAACACAGATGAACTTTACCTTGTCAAGCTTGCACCAAGGTGTATTTCCCATAACACCATGAGTATAAGAACGTGAAATGGTATCATACATAATATTCAAGCTGGAATTTCCATAGATAATCAAGTGATCATAGGGAACTTCCATCATATCGCCCATCAATTCCTTTGCTTCCTTAATTCCATCTAAGACACCATAATTTCTGCAATCGGTTCCATCCTCACAGCGAAGATCTGAATCGCTGTTGAGTACATCCATCAATCCCATAGAGAGATCAAGTTGCTCAAGGCTTGGCTTACCTCTGCTCATGTCCAATCTCAAATCTTTGGCCTGCATCTTCTTATACTCTGCCTTCAATTGCACAAGAAGTTCTTCAAGCTCTGTTTTTGATAATTCTGCGTATGGCTTCATAAAATTCCTCCAAAAAAACATTTTCTACCATTATGAAACAAACTCAATGATTTTTCAATCGCTTTTCTAATAATTTTTCAATTTTTCTCTGTGCATCTAAAATTCTTCCCATTTGCTCAGAGATAATGGGATCTTCCATCAACATCTGATGAGCAATGACATACTCCCCTACAATCTGCTTATAATTGCGGATTTGCTTCTTTTGTCTTTGAATCTCTAGCTCAATCTTTGCTCGATCAGTCACTCTTTTGGTTGTCTCCCCTGCCCTTTGGACCAATGCTTTCATCTTTTCCTTCACCAATCATCACCTCCTCAATTGCACTGAAAAATATCAATAATGGACTGCAAGGCCTCTAGACTCCCATTGTCTCGTATTTTGTAGAACAAATGCTCTAAGGTCTTTTTCTCTCCAATTCTCTTTATTTCTTCTTCAAGACTCTCTACAGCACTAGAAAAAACTTCTAAATTCTTTTGAAATAATGCCCATTTCAAAAATTTTTCTACGCCTTCCTCAGCCATCACCTTTGCTCTTTCAATGCTCAACTTCTTTTTCTCATTGTTTTCATCCGCAAACTTCTTCATATCTTCCATGTCATAATAATATACCCCTTTTAAATTCCTTATCCGATTGTCAATATCACAGGGCACAGCCAAGTCAATAAATACTTTTTGGTCTACAGACAGACTATTTTTTAAAATATGTTCCCTCGTCAATGTAAAGTGTGGGCCACTCGTCGCTGAAATAATCACATCGGCCTGCTCAATATAATGGTAGCGATCATCATACTCAATAATACTGATTCTATCCATTACATTGGGAGACATATCAATGTTGTGACTTCTCTTTGTCACATAGATATGAGAAAAATCATAACTCAATGCATTTTTTAAGACGATATTTCCGATTTTTCCCGATGCCCCAATTAAAAGCACATTTTTTCCCTCAAATGAAGATAACACATCCTTTGCTGCTCTCAAAGCAAGTGTGGCTGTTGAGACACCCGATTTTGAAATCATTGTCTCTGTCTTTATCTTCTTGGCCTGTGTGATGGCATCTCGAAATAATGTATTTAAGTACAGATGCACACTATTACAATCTCTGGCAAATTCTATGGCCTCTTTCACCTGTCCTAAAATTTGATCCTCACCAATGAGCATAGAATCTAAACCAGCACTGACTTTATACAGATGAGTCACGGCTCCCTTTTCTGTATAACAAAACACATAATCTCGCAAGTGCTCGATGGATCTTCCGACAATCTCTTCGCACTTTTCCAAGATTATATTAATGACACTTCCTGTCGCATTCTTACTTTCTGTACTGACATAGATTTCTGTTCGATTGCAGGTAACCAACACCACTGCCTCATCAATTTCTTTTTCTTCACACAATAATGTCAAAAGTCGTTCTTTGTCTTCTCTTCCAAAAGCAAAATACTCCCTTACTTTTTGTGGCGTATTTTTAAAGCTCAGACTTAGCAGTAAAATCATTCCCTGCCCCCAAACTCAGCGATTACCTCTAGTGTGCTTTTGATATCTTCTTTTGTGTGTGCATCTGATATAAATGCAGATTCATATTGGCTCGGAGCAATATAAATTCCTCTATTTCTCAAAAAGGCATAATATCTGGCATACTCTTCTAGGTCACAGCAGAGTGCGTCTTGATAAGTTTCCACCTTTTTCGAGGTAAAAAAGACAGACATCAAGGAACCAGCTCGATTGATTTGTACTCTCTTTTCCTTGGCATTCATCACCTTCTCAATGCCCTCTGCCAAGGTCTTTGTCGTCTCGTTGATGTGTTGATAAATTTCTGGATGTTCAAACAGGGTTGTCAAGGTTGCAATTCCTGCCGTTGTCGCAATCGGATTTCCACTCAATGTTCCTGCCTGATAGACATCCCCCAGTGGGCTAATATGTCCCATAATTTCTCTCTTGCCACCATAGGCTGCAAGTGGCATACCTCCTCCGACAATCTTTCCGACCGTAACAATATCTGGCTCAATCCCAAAGTATTCACAAGCTCCACCCTTTGCCAATCGAAATCCTGTAATGACCTCGTCAAAAATGAAAAGTGCATTATTTTCTGCTGTAATTTTTCTCAAAAACTCAAGGAAACCTTTCTTTGGTGGGATGACTCCCATGTTTGCAGCTACAGGTTCTACAATCACTGCTGCAATTTTTTCCCCATACTCATCAAACAAAGCCTCAACACTAGCACAATCATTAAATTCTGCGACCAATGTATTTTTTGCATAATCCTTTGGCACACCACCACTTGAAGATATCGCCTCGGTCAGCACACCACTTCCGGCCCTTACTAAAAGTCCATCCGAATGGCCATGATAGCAACCTGTAAATTTTACAATCAAATCTCTTCCTGTGTAACCTCTGGCCAATCGAATAGCACTCATTGTGGCTTCTGTGCCCGAATTCACTAGTCGAACTTGCTCCATCACTGGCATTGCCTCATTGATCATCTCTGCCAAAATATATTCATTTTTTGTCGGTGCTCCAAAGCTCAGTCCATTTTTTAATGCCTTTTCTACTTTTTCTAGCACATAGGGATGAGCATGTCCAAGAATAGCAGGTCCCCAAGAACACACATAATCAATATATTCATTGCCATCGACATCCCATATTCTCGATCCCTTTGCACATTCTATAAATAGTGGATTTTGATGTACAGCTCTTGCTGCCCGAACAGGAGAATTCACTCCCCCTGGGATATATTTTTGGGATAAATCAAAATATTTTTCTGATTTTTTATACTCTCTTGATTGCATAATCACTCCTTTAACCGATGATGCCCTTATCTATGCATCTTGCTAACTCCTTTGCATAATAGGTAATATAGATATCTGCTCCTGCTCGAAATGCCGAAACCGCCATTTCACACATAATCTTTTCCTCATCAATAAAACCATTTTTTGCAGCAGACTTTACCATCGCATATTCCCCGCTGACAGAATAGGCCGCCACAGGGATATCTGTGATCTCTTTTACCTTGCTCACGACATCCAAAAAGCTCATTGCTGGCTTTACCATCACAATATCCGCCCCTTCTAGGACATCCTCTTTTACTTCCTTTAGTGCCTCTCTCACATTGTGCACATCCATTTGATATGTCTTTCTATCTCCAAAGGCAGGTGCTGAATCTGCTGCTGCCCGAAATGGACCATAAAAGGCAGAGGCATACTTCGCCGAATAAGCCATAATAGGAATATTTTTGTATCCATTTTCATCAAGTAGATTTCGAATTTCTCCCACTCGACCATCCATCATATCTGATGGAGCCACCATATCTGCACCAGCATCTACCTGAGACAGTGCAATCTTTGCCAAATACTTTATGGTCGTATCATTGTCTACATCCGATCCCTTCAATATTCCACAATGGCCATGTGAAGTATACTCACACATACACACATCGCCAATCACATAAATTTGTGGATATTTTTTCTTAATATAGCGAATGGCCTCCTGCACAATGCCATGATCATGATAGGCCTCACTGCCCACCTCATCCTTATGTTTTGGTATGCCAAAGAGCATTACTGATGTTACACCTGCTTCTAAGAGTTCCTCTATAACGCAGTCACAGCGATCTATGCTCATTCTGTATTGCCCTGGCATAGATGGAATCTCTTCAAATATATTTTCTCCTTCTTCAAAAAACATAGGATAAATAAGGGAATCCTTGCTTATCCTAGTCTCTCTCACCATATTTCTAATTTTTTCATTTGCTCTTAATCTTCTTGTTCTAAACATAATTTCTCCATTGCTAAAAATTCATCTCATTTGTCTTGTCAGTCATTATACCACAAAAATTTTATTTTAACACCTGCAAGCATTGCGAAAAGTTAGTGAACCCCTCTATGTGCTATGTTATAATACCATTGTTGCAAATACCAAATGGATGAATGGAGAATAACAATGGAAAAATGGAAGACAATCTTATTTGTAGATAACCAAAAAATTACAGAGGATACAATTTATGCCATCAGTGGCTTTTCAAAAGTTTATTTAGATGATGAGACCATTGCTCAATATAAAAATGAATATCAACAGGGAGAACGCATCAAAAAGGTGTCAAGTCAATTCCATATAACCAACTTTGCTGACTTTCTAGCTCTTTTTTACAATGCCAATCTCGATGAACAAGGTGTCTTTATTTGGCAAAATGATACCTGGGATATGGTGGATATTGTCTACGAAAAGGAAGACATTGACCTCGATCCCCTATTTTATGATGAAATCTATTATAATCGCAGCCTAAAAAGCCTAAATCAAGATGAACTTGAAACCTTAACTCAAGGAGCAGATATTTCCATCGCCAGTGTGACGATGGAATATAAGTAAGTTCATATTTTCGCATAAAAATAGGGGCTTGCTGCCCCTATTTTTTATGTGCATCTAACCAAGCTTCAAATGCATCTCTTTTTTCTGCTTGATCCTTCTCTGCCTCAAATTCCTTTGTTTCTACATTAATTTTCTCTTTGTCTTCGTCACTCAGCGCACGCTCTGCAAATGTATAAACTACCGCATTTTCCTTGTCAATATGACGTTTCAAAAGCTCTGCATAACCACCTGCATGAATAATAATGTCTAACTTTGCACAGGTTGAAGGTGACTTTTCATAGGCATCTAGAGCCTCTGTCAGACAATTCATATGCAATCTTCCAAGGTCGTGCTCTACCAGCATTCCATTGCGAACCAATTTTTCTGCGACAGGCCCCAATTTCTCGAGCATCACTCGAAATAGAATCTGCTCCTCCTTGCCATGGTGGTGCTTATCCGCATAATTTCTTCCAAAAGCCACGCACTCTCTCATCAATGGCAGATCAACTTCCTTGCCCTCTAAAAGCCCACAGCAAACCCCTTTTAAAAATCCTGTAAATTCAAGAATTTTCTCATGCTCTGCAACCAAAAGCTCAATACCGTACATTCCTACCTCTTTCTCAATGTGAATTGATTTGCTGGCTCCTTCTCATAGGAAAGATCACTTCCATCAAAAATACCTTCAATAATTGCATTTCTAATCTCGTAATAATATTTGACATCAATATCAAATTGATCCCAATATTGCTTGTGAATATCTATGGTCTGCTCCCATGTCAAACTGTCCCCATCATCAGCAACAACCATATTGACACGATCACAAGGCATTCCGCTCACCAATAGATCTTCCAAAAGGGTATAACCTTCCTTTGCTGTGATCAATCCCTTTGGCTTTTTCTCCTCGCCAATGGCCTTTGCCACTTCAAGAATATCTGCAAAATGTGTCTGGTCTTCCTCAATCATTGACTTTGTAATATAGGCTAATCTTCTCTCCACAATGGAAATTCTCTCCTGCAACCAGCCATGAATATTCATTCCATCAATTAAATCTGCCAATTCTCCCTCTTCCAATACCCCACAGACAGAATCAACCTCTGCAAGCTTTTCCTTATTGTAGCCCTTCACTGTGGCCATCTCAATCAAATGCTTATTTAAATTCTCCTGAAATTTAATCTTTTCAAATAACCAAATATGAATTGGTCCCAAAAATGCACTCATTTTATTCTCCCTATTTTGCGTCTGCGTCGTTTAAAAACTCCAATACTTCATCTACATCAAGTCCATGTACCATGCAGGCCTCTTCCAATGACTCCATCTGTGAAGACGGGCAACCTAAGCAGTGCATTCCCACCTGCATCAATGTGTCTGCTGACTCTGGCTTCTCTCTCAAAATATCTCCAAGTAACATATCCTTTGTAATTGTCATTGTTATTCTCCTATCTCTATTTTTGTTATGATCTCTTTACTGTTTCTCTATCATAAGCGATTATACAGATACAGTCCGTAACAAATGTTACGGACTATATGCTTTAACTCGTTCATTTCTCTACTTCACTACTCTACAAAACTTTTTCTTTCCGCGCTTTACAAGCACACCCTCTCCAGCAAATACATCTGCTACATAGCTTGTCTTGATGTCTTTGACCACTTCGCCATCGACACTGACACCGCCCTGTTCAACATTTCTTCTCGCCTCTGAGCGGCTCTGTGCAAGCTCAGCCTTGACTAAAATGGATAAAATATCAATCTGTCCATCCAAAAAATCTTCATCTGAAAGTGTAACCGTCGGAGCATTTGCTGTAGCACCATTTCCACCAAAAAGAGCCTGTGTCGCCTCCTCGGCTTTTTTTGCCTCTTCTTCTCCATGAACAAGGGTGGTCAACTCACGGGCAAGAATTTTTTTCGCCTCATTTAATTGTGCTCCCTCCCATTTGTCCATCTCATCAATCTGCTCAAGTGGCAAAAATGTGAGCATACGAAGACATTTCAATACATCGGCATCGCCCACATTTCTCCAATATTGATAAAAATCATATGGTAAAGTCTTTTCTGGGTCAAGCCACACAGCACCACCCACAGTCTTTCCCATCTTCTTGCCTTCAGAATTTAAGAGCAATGTGATGGTCATTGCATGGGCATCCTTTCCAAGTTTTCTTCGAATTAACTCCGTTCCGCCAAGCATATTTGACCACTGATCGTCCCCACCAAATTGCATATTACAACCATACTTTTGATAGAGCATATAAAAATCATAGCTCTGCAAAATCATATAGTTAAACTCCAAAAAGGACAGTCCCTTTTCCATTCTATTCTTATAGCACTCTGCACGGAGCATATTGTTGACAGAAAAATGTGGTCCAATGTCTCGAATAAATTCCATATAATTGAGGTCTCTCAACCAATCTGCATTGTTGACCATCAAGGCCTTTCCCTCTCCAAACTCAATAAATCGACTCATTTGCTCTCTAAAGCGATTGCAGTTGTGGTCAATGGTCTCTACCGTCATCATTTTTCTCAAATCTGTTCTTCCCGATGGGTCACCAATCATTCCTGTTCCGCCACCCACCAATGCGATTGGCTTATTTCCTGCCATTTGTAACCTCTTCATCAAGCAAAGAGCCATAAAATGTCCCACATGCAAAGAATCAGCTGTTGGATCAAATCCAATATAAAATGTCGCTCTTCCCTCATTAACCAGCTTTGAAATCTCATCTTCATTTGTTGTCTGTGCGATCAACCCTCTTGCCTTTAATTCTTCATAGCAATTCATTATCTTGTGCCCTCTTTCCCATAGTATACATATATGAGCAAAGTATAACAAATCCAAAAAACCTCGTCAATATGTAGATACTTGTTAGGTTTAAAGTTATATCAATTTAAAGTGAAATAGTTCTTGCATCTTTTCTCCATATAGCATATAATCTTACCATATTAAAAAGGAGGATTTTTATGAGTTTAAAATATATTAATCTTTTGCCAACCGCAGAAGAAATCAAAAAAGAATTTTCACTTTCAAGTGAACTTGCAGCTAAGAAGGCAGCCTTTGACAAGGAGGTAGCTGATGCCATCACTGGAAAGAGCAATAAATTTATCGTTGTCATTGGACCTTGTTCTGCAGACAATGAAGATGCCGTTCTCGATTATGCCCACAAATTAAATAAGGTTAGAAACCAATTATCAGATAAATTAATCATTATCCCTAGAATCTATACCAATAAGCCTAGAACAACAGGTGAGGGCTATAAGGGTATGCTTCATCAGCCTGACCCAGAAAAAAAGCCAAATATGCATGACGGCATTATTGCAATTAGAAAGCTGCACCTACATGTCATTGAGGAGACAGGTATGTTTACTGCTGACGAGATGCTCTACCCAGACAACTTAAGCTACCTTGATGATTTATTGAGCTACATTGCTGTGGGTGCTCGTTCTGTAGAAAATCAGCAGCACCGCTTGACCTCTAGTGTCTGTGATGTTCCTGTGGGTATGAAAAATCCAACGGGCGGTGACCTTTCTGTCATGTTAAATGCCGTCTATGCTGCACAACAAAGCCATGAATTTATGTACTCTGGCTGGGAAGTAAAGAGCAGTGGAAATCCTCTAACTCATTCCATTCTTCGAGGAGCTGTAAATAAGCACGGTCAGACAATGCCAAACTACCATTTTGAGGATTTAAAGCTATTGCATGATCTCTATGCTGAGAGAAATATCTTAAATCCTGCAGTGATTGTCGATGCCAACCACTCCAACTCCAACAAGCAATATATGGAGCAAATTCGAATTGTCAAGGAAGTTCTCCACTCACGCAGACATTCAGAGGAGATTGCAAACTTTGTCAAAGGTGTAATGATTGAAAGTTACCTCGTGCCAGGTTGCCAAAAAGTTGAGGAACACATCTATGGAAAATCGATTACCGATCCTTGCCTTGGCTGGGAAGACACAGAGAAATTGCTCTTTGAAATTGTTGAAGGACTCTAAATATAAAAAAGCCAACTAAGAAATTTCCCTTAGCTGGCTTTTTTGTGCTCTATTCGGCCTCTTGCATCTCTAGACGCTGGCGAATGGAGAGCATCCTTGCGTCAATGTCTCCAATCACTTCGGCACATTGTCGCAAGTCCTCTCCAATCTCCTTTGCATCTTTAATTTCTTTTTTGTATTGCAATTGATGATCTAAGCTTGCCCAAAAATCCATTGCAATCGTTCGAATTTGAACTTCAACTCTCATCATCTGCTTGCGATCTGAAAAAAATACAGGAATTTCAATAATCATATGATAGGAACGATACCCATTGTCCTTTGGTGCCTTAATATAATCTTTAATTGCAATTACAGAGACATCATCTTGTTGACGCAACATATCTGCAACATCATAAATATCATCAATAAATGAGCAAATGACACGAACCCCTGCAATATCATCGAGTTTATCCATCATTGCCTGAATAGTTACAGGATGCCCTTTCCGCTTTAGTTTTTCTACAATGCTCTTTGGCTTTTTCACCCTAGATTTAATGACTTCTATGGGATTTCTACTATTTCTCACTGTCAAATCATCATTGAGCACTTCTAACTTTGTCTTCACTTCACGAATGGCACAATTATACATCATCATGGCCTGCTGAAACTCATATCCATTGTCAAAGACCTCCTTTGGCACTTCGGCCAAATTGGGCGTAGAGACAATGGATTGGATCAATTCACTATTTGGATTTGTTTCCATTTTCATGATCTATTCCTGACTTTCTTTCCTAACTTTTGCTAATTAATTGCCACCAACTACCTTTTCCACTGCCTTGTCGAGCCAAGGGGCATCTAAGTACTCTGCCCTTCCTTCATCCACAGCCTGAGCAATGGCTGGATTGATTGGAAGTTTAGCAAGTACCTCTAAGCCATATTCCTTTGCAATCTCATCAATGTGACTTTCTCCAAAAATGGCATGACGCTTGCCACAATCAGGACATTCAAAATAGCTCATATTCTCCACAACACCAAGAATTGGAATGTTCATCTTATTCGCCATATTGACAGCCTTGGCCACAATCATCGAGACCAATTCCTGTGGGCTTGTCACAATAATAATGCCATCGACAGGGAGGGACTGAAACACTGTCAATGGAACATCACCAGTTCCCGGTGGCATATCGACATACATATAGTCAATGTCCTCCCAGAGTGCCTCACTCCAAAATTGCTTTACCACACCAGCAACAACAGGACCTCTCCAAATCACCGGATCTGTTGGATTGTCCAACAAAAGATTGGAACTCAAAATGGAAATTCCAGTCGATGAGGTTGCTGGAACCATCAATCCACTGTCTGTCACACCAATCTTTCCCTCAATACCAAAGGCCTTTGGAATCGAAGGACCTGTAATATCTGCATCCAAAATGGCTGTGCGAAATCCCTTAGCTCTTGTCTTTACTGCCATCATTGTCGTTGTCAAAGACTTACCAACTCCGCCCTTTCCACTGACAATGCCAATAACCTTTTTTACCTTGCTCTCCTTAGCAAGTTGTGCACGCAAATCCATCGGTGCCTTCCTTGAGCTACAACTTTGTGCACAGGATCCGCAATTGCTATTACAACTTTCACTCATACTAAAAATCTCCTCAAAAAAAATAAGTTCTATAAGATATATTATAGAACTTATTTCCATTTTCGTCTAGCATCTATATTTCTTGCCTAAATAGCTCTGTGCACTTTTGCCGTAACTAGCCCTTGCTGAAGCAAGTAAAAGATGAATGCATTAATCGGTATCATCACAACATTTTTCAGCAGGCGAGTTGGCAACATGACAAAAAATCCCTTTCCTGTAAGTGGAACCAACAACCAAGTAGTAATGATAATATTACAAAGGAAACCAACAACAACTCCTGCAACCAAAATCCGCCAAAATGAAATCTTTTTCTTATACAAAAATATGCCATAAATCACGCCGGCCAATGCACTATTGAGTGTCATTCCAATCAAAAATGCTCCATCTGGTCTAAGAATATATTTCAGCACATCGGTCATACCACCAAACACACCACCTACCACAGGGCCAAAAAACATGGAAACTAACTCATTGATAAGACCAGAAAAACCAATCTTTAGTATATTTCCAATGCGAATGGTAAATGACCCCATCAGACAAGACATAGCTGCAAATAGACCACAAATTGTGATGGTTCTTGTCTTTTTTAACTCTTCTAATGATTCTCTAAACATAAAAGCTACCTCCTTTGCAGATTTTTGCCACATACTACAAGGGAGATAGCTTTTGCTATCTACTTTGCAGCGGGATGCGACCCGAATACCGCACCTTTTGGCTTCGTCCGACTGACAACTCCCTGTTCAGCCGACACTTAACGCATTCGAGTCTACTCTGCATATAAAATATTGATTTATTTGTTTCTGACTTACTTTGCTTCCTTTGCCTCGCGTCCCAATACATCACAGGTAATCATTGCGTTGTAAAGTTCTTTTGCTGAGACATCTGGAATCATGTTGTGGATGGTCTCTCCTTCCACACATGCGGCTTCTGCCACCTTCATCAATGCCTCTTTGTCATTGATATCTAATCCTATTTCTGCCAAGGTCACTGGAAGTCCAACTTCTAAGCAAAAATCCTGAACTTCCTTAAACTCTTCCTTAGTTGCACCCTCAAGAATCAATTGAACCAATGTACCAAAGGCCACACAGCAACCATGTGGGGCTGTATGTCCACCAAGTGCTGTCACACCATTATAGAAAGAATGGGCACAAGCCAAACCACCATTGTCTGCACCTACGCCAGACAAATAGACATTGGCCTCAATAATTGCTGCGAGCTCTGGAGTAACCACATTGTTCTCACAAGAAGCAACTGCTGCTTTTCCATAAGTTTTTAATGTCTCATAGCAAAGCTTGGCAAGTGCCATGGCAGAAAGAGTTACGCCACCATTTTCAAGACTTGGAGCATCATACTTTGCACAAATTCTGGCCTCAAAATATGTTCCCAGTGCATCGCCCATTCCAGCAATCAAAAAGCTCACTGGTGCCTCTGCAATAACTTGACTATCGACAATAACGGCATGTGGATTATCTGGATAGAACAAATAGCGATCAAAACTATAATCGTCATTATAAATAACTGAAAGTCCCGTGCAAGGTGCATCTGTCGCAATTACTGTTGGCACTACAGCCACTGGCAATTTCTCATAGTATGCAACCGCCTTTGCTGTATCAATGGCTGAGCCACCACCAATACCTACAACAACATCGATTTTATCTTCAGCGACAATCTTTCTCATCTTTTCGATTTCGCCTGTGCTGGATACACCACCAAAAATTTCATACCTTCTATAATCGTTCTCTCCAGCAAAACTTGATTCGATCTTGTCGTGACACGCCTTATGTCCACTGTTTGAACAAATAAAGAGCCAGCGATTTCCCAAATCGCCCAATTCCTTATGAAACGAACAAAGTGCATCCAATCCTTGAATGTAGCGCAATGGTGCACGCATCAATTTCAATCTTCCTGCCATGATAATTTCCTCACTTTAATTTTTTCTTGACTTACAGCCTTATTATACTATTCGTCAAAAAAAAATCAATAGTTTTTTATTTTCTTATGGCACCGCTTGTAACAGCAGCCTCAGCCACAGCCTTAGCGACATGTTCGGCCACTCCCTCTTCCAGTGCGGATGGAATAATGTAATCTGCACACAACTTATCTTCGGTCACCAACTCCGCAATCGCATAAGCTGCCGCCTTTTTCATTTCATAATTGATGTCCCTTGCCCCCGCATCAAGGGCACCTCGAAAAATTCCTGGAAAGGCAAGCACATTGTTAATTTGATTTGGACGATCACTTCTTCCTGTTCCCATTACCGCCACACCAGCTTCCTTGGCATCATCAAAGCTAATTTCCGGATTTGGATTGGCCATTGCAAACACAATCGGATTTTCTTTCATTGTCGCTACCATATCTTTAGTCAAACAATTGGCAACCGATACACCAATAAAGACATCGGCATCCACAAGAGCATCGGAAAGATTTCCGCGAAGATCATCCTGATTTGTAATCTCACAAAGCATGGCCTTATGATCCTCAATGCCAATGCCCCTTGACTTATATAAAATGCCATGCTCATCACAGGCAATGATATTCTTTACACCCACTTCGATCAGCATCTTAATAATTGCCGTTCCTGCACTTCCTGGTCCATTTAACACAACTTTAATGTCCGAAAGTTCCTTTTTTACAACCTTTAGAGCATTAATCAAGGCTGCCGTAACCACAATTGCTGTACCATGCTGATCGTCATGAAAAACAGGAATCTCTAGTTCTTTCTCTAATCTTTGCTCAATTTCAAAGCACTTTGGAGAAGCAATGTCCTCAAGATTAATCCCGCCAAAGCATGGTGCAATATTTTTTACTGTCTGAATAATCTCTTCTGTGTCCTGAGTATCTAAACAAATTGGAAAGGCATCCACATTTCCGAAATTCTTAAAGAGCACTGCCTTTCCCTCCATCACAGGCATTGCTGCCTTTGCCCCAATGTTTCCAAGCCCAAGAACCGCTGTTCCATCCGAAACCACAGCGACAAGATTTGACTTTGCCGTGTATTTCCATACATTTTTTTCGTCCTCATGAATCTTTCTACAAGGCTCGGCCACACCAGGGGTATAAGCTGTAGATAGATCATCCTTTGTCTCAATCTTTACCTTGCTGATGACTCCAATCTTTCCCTTGTGTTCCTCATGTAATTTTAGTGCTGCTTGGTTAAAATCTATTGCCATATTTCTGTCCTTCCTTTATATTATTTTCCATTACTTTGTAGCATTGTCATTTTTTATTATAGAACCAGTACCGCACTCCGTCCACCTCTTCTTCTAAAACAAAGCCCAAACTTCTCATATAGAGAAGACAGGCATAGGTCTTTGCCCAAATCAGTAGACAGGAACTAAACTTTTTCATATCTGGATGCTCTCTATCCCTGCCATAAATCGTTGTCCCAATATCTCGAATCGTCATTTTTTCCCCTCTCTTGCGAAGAAGATCAATCATTAATTGACATTTGCTCAAATAATGATTGACAATGCGATCAGCTTCAATTTCAAGATCTCGAAATTCCTCTCCATGACAGGGAATAAAAAGAAAGCCCCTGCACTTTTCTTTCAAAAACCGCATCGTCTGAAAGTAGCATTCCAGACCATTTTCTCCATCATCAATGGCTCCAACAATGGGTACAATTCTTTGCATAATGTGGTCGGCACAAAAGATAACCTTCTTTTCCTCATCCATCAATCCCATTTGGTATTTCGTATGACCAGAAAGTGAAACAATCTGAAAATGATACTCCCCATAAGATAGCATATCCCCCGGACGAATAGGTGTAAATTCAAAATTGGCAAAAGGCATATTAAAAAACTCTCTCATTGCCGTTTCTGACATCTTTTCATAGACAGCAGGAAGCTTTTTTCTTTCCAAACCTACACTTTGAAATAATCTCTCACGCTTTTTTTCATCCGCCACTTGATAATAAATCAGAGAATCCCATGCCTTCATTTCATCAGCATTGGCATAAATAGTCGCCCCCTTTTCTGACAATTCTTTTGTCAACCCAATGTGGTCTGGATGTGCATGTGAAATAAAACAGTCTAGGTCTTTGATCTCAATTCCTAGACTTTCCAACATATCATACAATGCCTGTGCACAGGACTCACTTGCCACTTTTGTCACTCCTGTATCAAACAGAAGACTTCGCGGGCTTGCCTTGACCACAATCAAATTTAAAAATGGGGGATCCTTCATTTTTAACTTGACTTCGTTAACAAATATATCTTTCAATATTTCACGCATCACTGCCTCCAAAAAATATGTTTTTATTTATATACTACACTTCCTATCTCACAATACTATGCTATAATACTATCATAACTTTTCAATATTTAGGAGGATTAAAATGCATCAGGCAAGAAACATTATTGATGATATCTACTATGTAGGAGCTAGTGACAGGAGACTTCACCTTTTTGAAAATGTATATCCTATTCCAACTGGCGTTTCCTACAACTCTTATCTTGTAATGGATGAGAAGACTGTTCTCTTAGATACAGTGGATTCATCTGTCAGTAAGGCTTTTTTTGAAAATGTAGAAAATGTTCTCAATGGTCGACCACTCGATTATGTGATTGTCAACCATATGGAGCCAGATCATGCAGCTACTCTATCTGAGGTTGTTCTTCGCCACCCAGAAACCACAATCATTGGAAATGCAAAGACATTCCAGATGATTCGACAGTTCTTCACTTTTGACCTTGCAGGTCGCACTATGGAAGTGAAGGAAGGCGATTGTCTTTGCTCAGGAAAGCACAATTTCACCTTCTATACTGCTGCAATGGTTCATTGGCCAGAAGTTATGGTCACCTATGACTCCACTTCAAAAGCACTTTTCTCTGCAGACGCCTTTGGTACTTTTGGTGCCCTCAGTGGAAATCTCTATGCCGATGAGGTAAATTTTGAGACAGAATTATTGGATGAGGCAAGAAGATATTACACCAACATTGTTGGAAAGTATGGCATTCAGGTTCAAGCCCTCCTCAATAAAGCTGCTGGACTTGACATTGAATACCTCTTCCCACTCCATGGTCCAATTTGGAGAGATCCAAAGAAGATCACTTGGTTTGTAGAAAAATATTCCAAGTGGGCAACTTACACACCAGAAGATGATGAGGTTGTCATTTTCTACGGATCAGTTTATGGCAATACAGAAAATGCAGCAATGTACCTTGCAAATGAACTTGCAAAGCGCAACTTAAAGCATATCAAGATGTATGATGTTGCCGGTATCGACAAGTCCTATCTTGTTTCTGAATGTTTCCGTGCAAAGGCCCTTGTATTTGCCTCAGCCAGCTACAACGGAAGTGTGTTCACTCCTATGGAAGACTTCTTAAATGACTTGCGACTTCATAACTTCCAAAAGAGGACCGTTGCCATTATCGAAAATGGTACTTGGGCTGTTACTGCTGGAAAGACTATGAAGGAGATCTTCGCTGCAATGAAACATATCACCATTATGGATGATATGCTCACGATTAAGTCTTCTCTAAAGGAAGATCAAGTGGCAGCCCTTGAGAAGATGGCCGATGATATTGTTGCTCTTGTTGAGTCAAATTAAATAGACGGTTCACAATCCGAATACCACAAAATAAACAAACAAACGGACATAACCATTTTGGTTGCGTCCGTTTGTTTATTTTACAAGATATTTGTTGTTTTATTGTGCTCTCATTTCCAATGCCGCACCAATGAGCCCAGCAAATAGAGGATGAATGACATCTGGTCTTGACTTAAACTCAGGATGTGCCTGTGTGGCCACAAAAAATGGATGATCCTTTAACTCAATCATTTCTACAATTCTTCCACTTGGTGACTTGCCTGAAACACTCATTCCCGCCTCCTCAAATTTCGCTACATAGTCATTATTGACCTCATAGCGATGTCTATGGCGCTCTGTAATTTCTTTTTTTCCATACAGTGCATAGGCAATGCTTCCCTCACTCAGCACACAAGGATAGGAACCAAGTCTCAATGTTCCTCCTAGATTTTTTACTCCCTCCTGTTCTGGCATCAAGTGAATCACTGGATTCTTGGTCTCTGGATCAAACTCTACACTCGATGCATCGTGAAGCCCAAGGACATGCCTTGCAAATTCTACAATGGAAAGTTGCATTCCAAGACAAAGCCCCAAAAATGGAATCTTCTTTGTCCTTGCATATTGAATAGCCTGAACCATTCCCTCAATGCCACGGGTGCCAAATCCACCTGGTACCAAAATTCCATCGACATCATGCAAATACTCCTCCACTGTGTCTGGATTCACATTTTCTGAATCAATCCAGCGAATATGAACTTTCGTCTTTGCCTGAATGGCCGCGTGATTGAGAGCTTCCACCACGCTCAAATAGGCATCATGCAATTCAACATATTTTCCCACAAGGGCAATGGTCACATCATATTCTGTATTGTGCAGATTATGAACTATCTGTTTCCATCTTGTCAAGTCTGGCTCTGGACAATCAATCTTTAAACATTCACATACTGCCTTGGCAAGATTTTCTTCCTCCATCATCAGTGGCACTTCATAGAGCGAATTGGCATCCAAATTTTGTAATACATGCTCCTTCTTTACATTACAAAATTGTGCAATTTTTTCTCTCATCCCATCCTCAATTGGATAGTCTGAGCGACATACCAAAATATCTGGCCAAATTCCCATACTCTGCAAGCTCTTTACACTCATCTGCGTTGGCTTTGTCTTTAGCTCCCCAGAAGCCTTGATATAAGGAACGAGTGTCACCTCTATAACAATAGCATTGTCCCTTCCCACCTCTGCCTGAAATTGACGAATTGACTCCAAAAATGGCTGACTTTCAATATCCCCAACGGTTCCACCAATTTCAATAATGGAAATCGTCATCTGCTCACTCTCACATTCTTCCCTGTAGATGCGACTCTTAATCTCATTTGTAATATGTGGGATGACCTGCACGGTTGTTCCGCCATAATCTCCATGGCGCTCCTTATTGAGCACTGACCAATAGATTTTTCCTGTTGTTACATTGGAATTTTTATCTAGATTTTCATTGATAAACCGCTCATAATGCCCCAAATCAAGATCTGTCTCTGTACCATCTTCGGTGACAAAAACTTCTCCATGTTGGATTGGATTCATTGTCCCTGGATCCATATTGATATAGGGATCAAATTTTTGCATCGTCACACGGTACCCTCTTGCCTTTAGCAAACGCCCAAGAGAAGCTGCCGTAATTCCCTTTCCAAGCCCTGATACTACTCCACCTGTAACAAACACATACTTTACCATCACTTTTCCTCCCACTAAAATAAATAAGCGTCAGAAGACTTCGTCCCCTAACGCCCTTCTTAATTCTAATGATCCAAAAAAGATTTGTCAATAAAGAAGCAATTCTTCAATTTTAGAAAGAAATGAATCACTTAAGTACTCACTCAACTTTTCATAGGTATCTACATTGAAAATGGCTCGATTTGGTTGATGATATTCTACCCAGGCCATTGCACACCATGTCAAGCCTCTCATACAATTGAGAGGAATATAGGTCATTATTCTCTCCCTCAAACCTGTACAGTCAAATCTTCCATTGACCTCTTCAATATAATGCTCAATATACTCTTCAATTTGTAGAGAGTCAAAAATAATGTCTGTCTTCCAAAAAGAAGTCGTTGGTGCCAAATAATGACCAATATCCTGTGCAGGATCTGCATAGAGTGGCTTTTCCCAATCAATGAGACTATTTTGCCCTTGAGGATTGATTAAAAAGTTCGTATTATTCAACTCTGTATTAATACAACACAAATATGGACTGATCATCTTTACTGCCTTTATTCTCTCTCCCATTGTGTCAAGCATCTTCTCCACTTTGGATTGTATTTTTTTCTCACAAAGACTTGATTTCTTATACTGAATAAACATATTTCTGCACTCCAAAAGCATTGCTTCTGGGCCACTCTTTGGTCGCAAAAGATGGGTATTCTCTGGAACTTTTATTGCATGAATATCCGATAAAATTCTTAATCCTACCTGAACATCTTTCGTGTAATCTAAACTTTTTCCATCCAAAAATTCCATTACTAACACACCATACATTAGTTTTTGTTTGCTTCCATCACAGTAGTACACTTTGGGCGTGTGACCTGAATTTTCCAAAAACTTCAAAGTTTGATACTCATATTCAATCTGATTTTCTAGGTGCATTTGACTTGCTGTATTTAGTCTCAAAATCAAGCGTTTCTGTGTTATTGGATGCACAAAGAGGTAATTGATATTATACTCCCCCTGTGCCAAGAGCTCATACTGTTCTTCTTGATCCTTGGGCAATCCGAGTGCTTGACGATAAACACTCCATTGCACATATTCTTCCAATCCCTTTATCCTTTTCATCATCTTACATCCTTGTATGCTCGGTGAATTTTTTCAATACTCGCACCATCACGATATAATTTTCTCAATCGATTCATCTTCCACATTATTTTTAACTTGCCCATCGTACTCTTTGGGAATCTTCGATCGGAAGTATAAATCCTCTTTCTTGTAATTCCAAGTTTCACTCTTCTTTCCTTTAAATCCAAAGAAAATTGATAATCCTCCATAATCGGCAACTCTTGATATCCACCCATCTCTTCAAATAATTCTCTCCAGATAAAAATACCCTGATCTCCAAACATCACTTTCCTATCCTTAATTCGATGATTTGAAATGACTTGACAAATTTTCATCAATACACTCTTTGTATCAAATGCAATGCCAAAGCAACCGGCAAGATGTGTCTTTGACACTTCCTTAATCTGCTGTAAGAAATCCTCTGGAAGTATACTGTCACAGTGTAAAAAGAACAAAATATCACCTGTGCTATATTTTGCTCCCAAATTCATCTGTGCCGCCCTTCCCTTTTTCGATTGTAAAACTACAAACTCATCGCCTAAAAGCTGCAATGTGTGATCTGTGCTTTGTCCATCTACAAAAATAATCTCCGCTTGATCCTTTATCTTATGCAGTTGCTCCTTTAGTGAAAGAATTGTGCTCTCTTCATTGTAGATGGGAACAATGACAGAAACCTTTAAAAATTTTTGCAGACAACAAAATGTTGCCATCCTTTGCATATCTTTGTCCTTTGCTGCCGCCATTCGATATTGATCGATATCTTTTCTTTCATCAATATCAAATAGCATCTGAACTAAACTCGAAGAAAATCCCTCTCTATGCAGGCGATGTCTTGTCTGTGCCAGAACTTTCCCCTCTCCATAAGCCTGTTTTTCAAAAATAATAGGAATTTTCCTTTTCATCCCCACAAGATAATAGCCACCATCTTCACTTGGTCCAAATACCACATCACTAAAATCTAATTTTTGGTATGCCCTAGCAATCTCTCTTTCTGTGATCATAGGAACATCTGTCCCTATTAATACAATTTTTTGATAGCCCAAATTCAAAATCTTACCGCAAGCACGACTCATTCTCTCCCCTAAATCATTTCCCTCTTGAAGGAAAAAATCCTTTGCTCGAAAAAATATCTCATGTAACAAACCATGGACATCTTCTGGGGTATGAAATACAAAGACATCGGCCTCTACCTTGTCTATCCTCTCTTGAATATCTTTTAACATCGCTGCATGAAGCTTTGCTGCCTGAATTCCTGTTAAATAAGGCATTAATCTTGTCTTTGTCCTTCCCTCTATAGGAACTCTTGTAAATATAATCAATGCATTATTTCTCATTTTTCTTCCTTCCCTGATAAATGTGGCGAAGCATCATAACCGATGCAGAAAGAGCAAATAAAATAAAAAGTCCAGTCACCATAATTTTTGCTCCCCCTGTCAAAAAGCTTCCCACATAGGAATAAACTAAGGTTGCTGGCAACTGCCCAATTCCTGTGGCAACAAAAAATGACCAAAAACTCATCGAAGTTAAACCAGCCGCATAACTAACATAGTCAAAAGAAACAAATGGAAGCAAGCGACAAATTAAAATGGTATTTTTTCCATATTTTTTGAAAAATTCTTCAATTTGGCTCATTCCTGCCTTACTTGTCAACTTTTCTGCTGTATCTCTTCCAAGAATTCGAGCTACATAAAAGCAGATGGCAGCCCCTGCCATTGCTGATGACCATGAAAGAATGGCTCCCCTCCACCATCCAAAGAGATTTGCATTGGCAAAGGTAATTAAAAAAGCAGGTAAGGGTGCTGCCAAGGACTGAAACACCATCAACAAAAAAGAAACCAATGCCGCATAGACGCCATAGTGAGCCACAAAATCTCTCAAAACTCGAAAATCCCCTGTAGCAAAAACACGAAAAACTTCTTTCATTATGCGATTGACTTGTGGCACAAAGAAAAAGGTCAAAACAAAAGCAAACAAAACAATAAGTAAAATGATTTTCTTTTTTTCTTTCATTTTTTCTTCCTCATTTTAAAAAATTTCATTTTTGCCCTATTCATCAAGGATGCTGCGATATCTGCCTGCTCATCCGTGCCCAAAATCTTGGGCAAAATATGGTTTACATCGGAGCCATTTCGATGGAAATTCCCAGCACAGGTGGCACAATAGGTGTAAACTGGTTGATTCTCATTTTGGATTCCAGAGGAAAGTTCCTTGGCCAATTCTCTTTCCTTCATGGCCGCACAGCCACCCAGTCCACAACATTGAATGTCTTCTATCTGTTCTGGCGTTTTAGAAATAAATTGACAAGCCGAAGTCAACAATTCCTTTCTCTCTCTCTGTGGGCATGGTGGGAAAAGTTTCACTTCCTCTTCAATCTTTTCTCCAATTCCAAGCTCAGTTAAGACATCATACACCATTGTAATCTTTGCTTTGAGCTTTCCAGACAAAAAATCATAGCAATTGGGACAAAGCATAATCATTTCCTCAATCCCACATTCCTCAATTTTTTTCTGTATTCTTTGAATAATGGTTTTCTCCTCTGTCACTAACCCAAGTTCTGCTACTGGCTTTCCACAACAATCAAAGGCCACTCCAGCTCCTATCTTTTCATGCAATAGCTCTATCAAATGGCGTGTCGTCTTTGGATAAAATGAAGGAAAATTACATCCTGGAAAAATGACCCTCTTTGCCTCTGCTCCACTATAATTTTTAAAGAGATAGTTCTTCTTTTCCAAAAGCAACCAAGAATACCCTGATACACTTCCATTCTCTTGTCGCACATTCTCTTGTCGCATTTTTAATACTTCCGCTCTACCATCAATTTTCATTGGACAGACTTGAGTACAGCGTCCGCACAAGAAACAGTGATAGGCCAATTCCCTCAATTTCTCTTCATCTCCAATATCTATTCCATATTTTGTCAAAAATTTACAATTTTTTTGACATTTATGGCAATGAATACAACTTTGAATGCTTCCATCTCTATTTTTCAATATACTTCCTCCTCACATAGCGAACACTTGGAAAAAGAGCTAGGGCAATGACCACAGCAATTGCAATGTAGAACCAACGATTTTTTTGACTGGCAACCCCTGCACTGGCAATCGTATACATCGCTGTCCCAGGAAGCATAAAGATAAAAGAATATAAGCTAAAATCAATAAATCCAATATCCGTAATTCCATAAGCAAAATTTTGCAAATTATAGGGAAAAATGGGTAAAAGTCTTGTAATCATCAAAATAAGAATCTTATTTTGTTTTCCTCCTTCAAACAGCCACTTTCGAATATATGTATTCTTCATTGCAAGCGGTCGAATAGAATCCTGCAAAAAATACCGCCCTGCCAAAAATGAAGCCATTGCCCCAAGGCTTACGGCCACAATACAACAAACCGTGCCAAGCCATGGCCCAAAGAGCACACCGGCAATCACTGCAAAACTAATTCCTGGCAAAGCCAAAACCACACAACCTACCACTGTCGCAATGACATAAATCAAGATTGCAAGAGCCAAATTCTGTTTCACCACCACCTGCAAATCTTCCATTAGTTTTCCTGATGTAAAATATTTTGAAAATCCCAAAAAGTGATTTGCAACAAGAAGCAAAAGAATAATCCCAATAAAAATGTATAACTTCTTATTTTTCATTATTTTTTCCCCAACATCAATATCCACAATCTTATGATCTGAAGTAGTAATGCAATAGAAAGCAATAATCCAACTTCAAAAAAATCTCTCTGGGATTGAATAAATCCATAAATAAAATACACAATATAAGCGATGCAAAATATTGCAGTGACAGCAAAGGCGACTATCCTTCTTGCTGTCTTTTTTACTCCCACAAAATATCGACAAGAAAAAATACAGAAAATAATCAGCACAATCGGAACCACATAGCGTAAAACTTCCAGTGGTACAACCTCACTCCACTTTCTTGTCATATAGACCATATGCCTTGCCATTCCCATCTTTCTCTCTGTGAAATAGCGTATAATTCCTGCTCCCACCAAAAACAATACCTCTAAAACTATCGTAATGATCGACAACACTTTTTTCATTTTTATCTCCTATGAGAAAAGACTGATGTCCATCTCAAAGTTAAACATCAGCCTTTTTTCTATTCTATCTACTTTTTCTTTGCCTTATCTGTGGTAAGGTCTTTTACAGTCACTTCTTTCATATTTCCAGACTTTGGATCCCCAAGCTGAACCTTATCATTTGGATCCATCTGCCACTGATACCATCCGCCGTCATACACTGAAATATTCTTGTAGCCATTTTCATAAGCAATGAGGAATGGAACTGCCGCTCTCCAACCTGTTCCACAATAGAATGAAAGGTCATTTTTCATAGATGCACCTGATTCACCAAGATATTTTTCCAATGTGTCGATTTTTACTGTCGTTCCATCTGCATTGGTATAAGAGCCATCATCTGTGTCATGTCCCCAAATTGCACCATCTGGCTCTCCAGCACGGTCGATATAGGAATATCCACTCGTCTTTCCATCGAACTCATCCTTGCTTCGAATAGATACCAACTTAAAGTTTGGATCATCTGCCAACTTCTTCTTTACTGTCTCAATATCCATAACATACTCTGGATGTGCTGGAATCTTTACACCAAAATCCTTTGTTGTTGCCACAGGCTTATTTGAAGTTGTTTCCACATTGTATCCAGCCTTTTCCCAAGCCTTAAATCCTCCATCTAAGCACTTGACATTCTCTACACCGGCCCAAAGAAAAGCAAATGCTGCTCGGTCGTCTGCAGAATCCACACCATCTGCACCATAGAGAATCACTGTCGTATCCTTTGTAATGCCATAACTAGCCAAAAGCTTTCCAATTTCTTCTGGTGTACGAAGATTCCAATCCTTATCTGACTCAAGATCATCTGTGTTGAGATGGTACGCCCCTGGAATATGTCCCTTTGTATAGGCCTTGTCATCACTTTCCTTGCCCCAAGCAACTTCAATAATCTTATAATCGCTAGATTCTGGTTGCTTACCATCAATCACAGATTTAACCCATTCTGCACTCACATATACTTTTTGCTTATCCACTGTCTGGGTACTGCTCGTATTTTCTGCACTTACTGCTGTTGTCTGTGCCTCTGTGCTCTGTTCTGCCGTTGTTTGTACTGTTGTCTGTGCTGTTGTAGTCTCTGATTTTTGTGTTCCCCCACAGGCCGTGAGCAATGCTGCCGCTGCCATACTTACAAATACTACTCTCTTTTTCATTTTCCCCTCCATTATTACATAATATCATGCGGTAGAATTATAACATTTTTAAGCAAATTATACAATCATTTTATTCCAAGCACGATAAATTTCCCTTCGTATTTCATCAGATTTCACAAATTTTGGAAGATTGACTACATTTGTTCCATTCCGAGAAATCCGCAAATATCCTCTCTTTAAATCTTCCTTTGATAAATCCATTTCACAATATTGGTCCTCAAATAATTCAGGATGGACAAGATAGACCGCTGAGTAGACATCCCAATTATATGCACCATCTATTCCATAATAATCCATATTGTAGTCAAACCACCCAATGATACTATTGTAGATAAACTCTGCCTTTCTTGTATTCAACTTTAAAATTTTTTCCCTATATTCTTCTGCCCTAAATAAAATTTTTAGACACTCATTTCCTGTCACCGTAGCCACATTTTTTGCCTTTGTAAGAACAGTATAACTTGCCTCTGGGTCGCAGGAAAAATTCAACTCATCCATCACTTTTTTCTGAAAAACTAGTGGTTCGGTAATCCCTCCCATTAAAACAACTTCTTTGACATGGTCAAAAAACTCTGGATCAATCTTCCAAGCCGCCCAAAGATTCGTTAAAGATCCCGTCGCAAGAATGGACAATTCTTTTGTATACTTTCTTGCCATTTCTGCCAAAAAATGCCCTGCCTCATGCTCTACTTCTCCCGCCTTTTCACCTCCTTTTTTAATTGGAATATGACCAAGTTCCAATTCCTTTGCCATACGAATTGTATTGTGATACACAATATCTGTCTTTGAATTTCCATAAGTCGAAGTTATGCCCAAAAGCTCAACCTCTCCACAACCAAGTAAATACAATAATGCTAATCCATCATCCACATCACAATTTTGAATCCCAAAAGTATTGTCACAATCATATACAACTTTCTTCATTTTTTTCTTCCTCCTTAAGCAAGATAAGCTTTTCAAGGCGAATACCCAATGATACAATATCTCCGACTTTTAAATTTTCTGCTTCTTCAAGGCTAACAAAATCACCAATTAACTCTTTTTCATTCCAGTTAAACAAAATTTCGATTCGATCACCCAAAAAATGTTTCTCTATTACCTTAGCCTGAAAACCTTCATCTACACTTTCTTTTAATAGACAAAGATCTTGTGAACGAATAATTACATTGTATTTCCCATCTGCTTTCTTCACCGAAAAACAAAGACCTTGAATTCTTAAGAGCCCATCCTGTACTTTTCCCTGCATTACATTGCATTTTCCAAAATACTTCGCACAAAGCAAATGATTTGGCTGATAATAAATATTTTCAACACTATCCATTTGGATTACTTGTCCATCATCCATAAAGGCAATTCGGTCAGATAAAAGCATTGCCTCCCTCTTGTCATGAGTTACAAGAATCGTTGTCAAATTCTGTTCCTTATGAATTTTTTTCATAAGCTGACACATTTGTAACTTCAATGCCTCATCCAAGCCCGAAAATGGTTCATCCAACAACAAAACCTTTGGCTTTGCAGCCAAGGCTCTGGCAATTGCTACTCTCTGTTGCTGACCACCAGACATCTGATGAACTTTTCTCTTTTCAAATCCCTCCAGCTCCACAGCTTTCAATAATCTTTTTACTTCCCTTTTCTGTTCTTTTTTGTCCAATTTTTGCAAATCCATCGGAAATGAAATATTTTTTTCTACATTCATATGGGGAAAAAGTCGAATATCTTGAAAAACAATTACCGTTCCTCTATTTTGTACCTCTACATCATTCATCAATTTTTCACCTAGAAAAAGTTTTCCATCATCACTTTGTATTAAACCTGCAATGCATTTTAACAATGTTGTCTTTCCACAACCAGAAGCCCCCAATATAGAGACAAACTCTCCATTTTCAATATTCATATGAATATCTTTTAGTATTTTCTTCTCTCCAATATTCACAAAAATATGCTCCATTCTAAGCCTCATAGTATGCCCCTCCATTCTTTCTATTGAGAACTTGTGCCAATTTTGTAAAAATAAAGAAAACAAAATCATTAAGAAGCAAAAAAAGTACACTGTAGACACTGGCTATATTTCGATTTCCACTCTGCAAATAGGGCATCATAACAATAGTAAAAGTCTTCACTCTGCCACCACCAATTAAAAGTGTAATAAAATATTGACTAAATGAAACAATATAGGCCATACTCCATGCTGGTAAAAGTACTGGAATAAGTAATGGCAGGGTAACTACAAAAAATGCTCGATAAGAGCCTGCCCCCAAAACTCTTGCCTGCTCCTCTAACCTCGTTCCCAATGCTCTCATTCCACTCATTATAATTTGTATACAATAAGGTAAAGACAATAACACATGGCACAATATCACACCCAAAATGGTGTTGTTTAGCCCCATTTGAATAAAATAAAACTGTATTCCCATTCCAAATACTGTAGCTGGTACCATAAACGGCAAAATAGTCAAAAAAAAGAAAAACTGCCGTCCCCTAAATTGATAGACGAGCAACGCCCGTGCTGTCATCATTCCAATCACGCATGAAATCATAGCAACTGCTGTCGATATTCCAATCGAAGAGACAAACAACTCCACTGTCTCCCTTCTTCTTCGAAATATTTCTCCTACTCCCCTCAGCGAATAGTGTGTTGGAAAAAATTGCGGCCACGGCAATCGCTCCATAAACATCCATTGTACAATATTCATTAGTGGCAAGAGTACGATGGCACACAAACAAAGGCAAACTAGATATTGCACCCATTTCTTTTTTCTTTTCATCCTATTTTTCATCTTCTTCCATTGACTTTTTCATCAAATAAAAATATCCAACTGTGCAAACGATAGACAAAAATAAAATTAGTCCATTGATTGCCATTGCATACGGTCGGTGTTGTAAATCTGGAGTTGTAAATTCCTGATAAGCCAAAACAGGCAATGCCCTTGGCCAAGTTGCTCCCAATAAAAATGGCAATTCGTAACCACCAAAGGCAAAGACAAAGATAATCATCCATGCACTCAAAATACTTTCCTTGCACAATGGCAGTGTTACCCTCCACATTGTTTGTATCCCGATTGCTCCCAAGTTTCTTGCCACTTCTCCCAATTTTCCATTAATATTTTTCATCAAAGAAAGTACAAAAAATACAATAAATGGTGCCTCTTTCCATACATAGGCCAAAACAATCCCTATTCCCTGACGATCATGAATCAACATTGGAAACTGATTCTGGTTTTGAATCATCCCCAAGTGAAAAAATAACCTTGCGAGCTGACCATTGTTTGAAAAAAGATTGATTACAAATACAGCCGTCACTACATGGGGCGTAATTACGGGGAGTTTTAAAATTCTCTCTGTAATCGACATTTCATCTTTATTGTCCCTCTCTCTATACACCAAAAAAAGACAAATGATACTTCCCAAAATAACTGCAAAAATCGAAGATACCATCGCAATTTTTAGTGAATACACGATGGATGCTACCAAATCCTTGTGAGTCAAAATTTCTATATAATAGCGTACTGTAGGTTTCGTCAATCCGAAAACTGGAACCACTCCAAAACTCTGAGCGATTCCAGTACACAGTCCCATTAAAAATAGAGACATCAACAATATAAATGGCAGCAGTAAATAATACGGTGCCCATTTTTTCATTATTTTCCCACAACTTCCTCATTCCAGATTTCTTCGATAATAGGAACAAACTCTGCTGGAATTTCAGGAATAAATTTTGAAGCTAGCTCCTGTTGAGGAATTGTTCCCTTCCCCAAATCTACTTGGTCAAACGCCGCCTTTTGTTCTGATGACAACTTAGCATTATCTAATACTGGAATCGTCTTTAACTTCGCATAGCGATTTGCCTGCACCTCAGGATCCAACATCTCATTGATGGCTACCATTGCTCCCTCTTTATTTTTTGAGTTCTTCGCAATTGCAATATAATTGGTATTTCCCAAAGTTCCCTTGTCAAATTGGAAAGATTGAACTGTTGCTGGGAACTTTCCACTCTCAATATTGGCTGCCACTGAATATGCCCCATAGGTCATATTGATTAAAACCTCACCATCGGCAAACATGTTCTCTAATTCTGTAGAAGATGCTGGGAATGTCTTTCCCTGATTCCACAAATAAGGATTCAATGACTTTAAGTAGTCAATTACTGGTGTAATTTCTTTTTTTACATCTTCTTTCGTCGGTTTTAATCCCTTAAAAATATCATTTCCCACTGTAATGGCAATAACATTTCGCACAAAGGCACTTCCTGTAAAATCTGGAAGTGCAGGATAGGTAAACTTACCTGGATGTGCTTTCACAAACTCCTCAAGCTTATCTAAATCCGTCGGAAACTCCGATGCTGGAACTGTCGCTGTATCTGCCTCAAAAACAAATTGAGCCTTTCCATAAGGTGCCTCATACCCATCTACTGGGTAGGCAAAATCATACTTAATGTTGTCAGCATTGGCATCTACATAGCGATTAAAATTTGGTAACTTATCTGTAAATGGCCCATAGAGCATTTGATTGTCCTTCGCTGTCTTAAAGTTCTCTCCATTGATCCAAATCATATCAATGTCGCCTTCTTTTTCTCCAGCCTGAATCTCTCCTGACAATTGACTCAAAATTTGGTCAATATCCATTGGAACTCTCTTTAAGGTCACATTATACTTTTCCTTCATTCTTGGTGCAAAGTAGTCATCTAACCATGCATTGAGCTTGTCATCTCCACCCCAACCATAGAAATTAACCGTCGTCCCCGCCACCGACTTTGTGTCTAATTCGGTATTTGCCGCACTGGGATTCTCTGCTGTAGTACTTGCCACTGTTGTGCTTGTTGCCACTGTAGTCTCACTTGGGTTATTGGGGTTATTTGTGGTCTTTGATGTATTGGAACATCCAGAAAGCAATAGGCCAAAGCTAAGTGCTGCTGCCAGAAAAATTCTTTTTTTCATACTATCCCTCCATATCTCCATTTATTTATCATAGAATTTGACTAGTAATCTCATTATAGTATAATTCTTCTGATTTGACCATGATAAAGGAGCAAGATATTCAAACACATATCTATTATCTTCTCAACATATATTCTGTAGCCCTTTTCGCTACTTTTTTCTTATATGGCTTTAAATCATTCAACAACAACTTTACTGCCAAAAAATACCGAATAGCTCTCCTATAATTACCTATTTGCAATTGATAATTCACTATTTTTCTCAATACCAAAATCTCTTTCATCCTTTTTTCTGCACAAATACTAGATTCATTCATTAGCTTGAAAAATGGCAAGAACTCTTGTATTTCTCTGAGTTCCCTGTCAAAATTATCAATCGCAACCAATAACTCCTTCCTATCTACCATCATGTAACAGACTCTCCAAAATTTCCCTATCCTTTGCTGACATCGATGTTACCTGGTCACAAATTCTATTCATTGCTTCTCTAAAACCTTGGATCTGACTTGAAAAATTTTTAATTTCCTCCTGTAATTCCTCCATAGAATCACTAAGTTTTCCCTGCAAATCCCTTTCTTGCTTTTGAACACTTTTTTTGAAATCATTAGCCATCTCTAATACAGATTCCTTTGATTCTTCAACCATATCCGAAAAGAAATCTTTCGATTCTTCAACCATATCCGAAAGAGAATCTTTTGATTCTTCAACCATAACTGAAAGAGAATTTTTTGATTCTTCAACCATACCTGAAAGGGAATCTTTCGATTCTTCAACCATAACTGAAAGAGAATTTTTCGATTCTTCACAAATTTTCGATACATTCTCTTCTAAAGAATTGATAGACTCTGTTATGTCTGTATAACTTTTTTCCAATATATCTCTTGTCTTTTCAAGGCTCTGTGTAACTGTATCTCTGAAGTCGATATAAAACTTATGATTACTCTCTTCTTGATTCAATTCAGTCGTTACAATATCTTTTAGCTTATCATTCAGTCTTTTCAACTCCTCCTGCATTTGTCTGTAGCAATCCAGCGATTCTTTCCCATACGCCTCAACCGTTCCTTGAAAAGCATTCATATCATCCATCTGTTTCTGACTGTTTTCAATCATCTTCTCTATCTTCTGCAAAATCGTATTTTGCCACATTTGAATACATTCAACTAATTCCTGATTTCTGCCCAAATGTTCCTTTTTCACTTCTTCTCTCTCATCATCAAAAAGCTTCCATGAATAAAATCCAATAAATCCACTGATAATAATTACACAAATCGATGCTACATTCGCATACGCTCCACAAAAAGAACCTATTGCTTGGTTTCCCACGAATAGAGATATGCTTAGTATTCCCAAAATCTTTTTGTTCATTTTATTTTCCCAACAACTCCTTCAACTTTTCTATCCTATTTTCCATTCTCTCTACAATTTTTTGTTTCAATTCATCTTTAAAAAATTGCCGTGTACAATTTTTCATACGAACAATATTCTCTCTATGCTGATTATAAAAAACCTCATATTTTTGTTCACTTCTTTGAAAACAAAGCTCTTCCACATTTGTATATATAAAGTTTGCAAAGTCCCCTTGAATTTCCACAAAAAACTCTTTTAGATCTCTCTCCAAATCCCACATATTGATTTCCTTCATAAAATATTTATAAATTCCCTCAACAAACATTGGGATTTTAGAATGCCCACGATCAACTATTCTCTTACTAATTTCACCTACAAATATTTTTCGAATATCTCCCCCTCTTTTTATTCCATCTCTCATCACCTTTTCCATATATATATCATCAAAAAAATCCTCATAAACTAAATCATATTCAAAATCAAAGTCTTCATGGATATACTGTAGGACATAATCTAATTTTTTCCTCAATAGTGCATAAATATCATATGAATCATCAAGGGTTTGAAATAAGAGTTCCTTTATCTTTGATAAACTAGATATCTTAACAGAATGCCCCTCCTGAGTATAAAGTTTTTTCGCCTCATTCATAGCATCCTCTATCGTAGAAACATCTGATTTTAAGCCCTTTTGTTCACCTTCAATTAAAATGATTTCATATTCTCGAGTGTGAGGATGATCAGAAATTTTTCTCACATCCTCTACAGTATCTTTTGTTCTATATGGAAATTCATCAAAAATCAATATCTTATCATACCCCTCATACTCTACATTTTGTAGAACCGTTCCCTGTATGATTACCTCTGTGTTCAGTGGTATTTCACTAGATATCAACACTCCATTATATCCATCTTGATCACACGCAACATGAACATCTTCTATTGTGTTGATCGTAGTTACATTAACTAATTCATTATAGGCTGCATCACCGATTAACATTTTTAAATATTGAAATCTTGATTGATCTCCAATAATATAGAATCTCACGACAATACCTCTAAATACTCATCACACTTTTGCAGTTGCCTCTCCAGCTCCTCTTTTCCATGATTTCTTCGCTCTTTCAATTGTTCTAATTTTGCTTTTTTCTCATCTATTGCTCGTTTAATTTGAGCATTTTCTCGTGCCACATAAAAGTTGATACTTCCATCAACTTTTCCAATTCTCTCCTGTAACATTTTCTTTGAGCTTTCTTCCATTGTTGATTCATAATGCTCAACATATTTCTCAACAATTGCCTGTTTCTCCCTAGCATTTACCTTTTGCTGCAACTCTCTCTCAAACTTTTCCATATCTCTGCCTATTTGCTCATATGCTATACGCTGTTGTTTTTCCCTCTCCAAAGATTCTTCCTTCTTTGTCAAAAGGCTACCAAATTTTTTCTTTTTTTGAATTCCCTCCTCTATAATTCTTTTTTTCTCATGCTCAAGAGCTTCTCTTTTTCTTCTTCTCTCTTCCTCCACCGAATAATCAATCTCTATCTTTGGTGGTCTATCAAACTTCTCACCAATTTTCTTTGTCCAATAAGCAATCGACATCATATCAAAAAGATTAGGATTTTCTTCAATAGCCTTTTCCTTCAAGTCTTCGAACTTCTCTTTCATTTTTCCAGCTTTATCCCTTACAAAAGCATCTACAGCCATTGTTTTTTCCCTATCAATTAGTCTTTCTTGCTTCTTTCGACTAGTAAACATTCCCTGCAGTTTTCCAAGCACATAACCTGTATCTCTAACATTATCTGTCAGATTGGCCAATATCTTACCTTCTTTCACAACACTTGAACTGCTTTTTAACCCAGTAATAATTTTCTTACCCACACTTGTCTGATTAAATAAAGTTGCTCCTCCCTTCAATATTGCATCCCCTGGTAATACCAAAAATGCTAAATCTGCTGCCTGACCAATCCGCTTGAAAATTTCTGAAGGTTGAATTTTCTGTGGCTCACTATAAATTAAAGCAGGCTCTGTAGGAATCTCTGCAAGGCTCTCTTCTATTTTCTTTATAGCCTCTTGACCTTGATATTCTACCTCCTCTATAGACATCTTCATCTCTCTTGCTTGTATTTCTAAAGCACCTCTCTCTTTCTCAATCTCTTCAAGTTGAGCTTTGCTCTGCATACATCTTTCTCTATATAGAGACAACATTCTATCTCCCTCATGCTCCACAATGGCAATCTCTGCCTTTGGTAATTCCAAAGAAAGTTCACTAAAAAGAGAATCCATATCCTGATTTTCCTCTTCTAGAATTTCATTAAAGTACCTGTTCATTAATAAATAAATTTCTTGGACTGCTTCTCTTACCTGCTTCTTATAAATTTGCTCGGCCTCGTCCTTCAAATTTGGTGTCCACACAAGCCCATTCAACTTCTTCTTTAATTTTTCTGTACTTCTTTCTAGAAATTCATCAATATCTCTTTCTATCTTTCTCTTTGACCGAGATACCTCTGATTTTATTCGTTTTTCCGCAAGTTCCTCTCTCTCCTTAAGATCTTCTAATTGATCATCATACTTTCTTATTTCATCTTCAAAAGTACTACTCTTTCCCTCTAACTCATCAAATATCAGCTTTCTTTGCTTTTTAAGCTCCTCTTTGTAGCCTTGAACATAGGCATTGACTCTCTGCTGCATTGCCAGTTGAATTCTTTCTTTTAAATTCACAGAAATTTCTTTCAACTCATTCTGGATACTCACAATGTTCAAAAACCAATGACTATCTTTTTCGTTAGAGACAGGTATCATTCTCACTTGTTGTGTCACCATTTTACTTAAACTTTCTCGATCTTTCTCGATCGATAAATTTTCGTCTTCCTCATCTCTATTTAAACAATCACACTTCGTTCTAACAAAGAGAATATCAATCTTGCAATTATCAATTTGACTTATAAAGTCTCTGTCCACCTTTGTAGGTGATGTTCCCAAGACATAAACAATCATACCCGATTGACTAATCGCATCAATGGCTAACTCTTGATGCCTCTGTATAATTGTATTGACTCCTGGTGTGTCAACTAAAACAATTCCTTGTTCTAATATCTCTTCTTCTAAAAATACTTCAATGTAATCAATCTCTTCAATCTCGATATTTTCAAGTGTATTCTGATATATCTCCTTTAACTTCGACAATTCTACATCTATTTTCTCGCCACTAATAAAATGAACCACACATTCTTCAAATTTTCCATAGCGAATATAAGTCAATGCCGCTGTGGTCTCTCTACTTTGCACTGGAAGAATATCTCTTGAGAGAATATTATTGATTAATTTTGACTTTCCTGCAGAATAATGTCCCCAAAAAGTGATAAAATGCTCTCCATCTTTTGCTAACTTCTGCAATCTCTCCATCTCAAGCACATCACCGTTTTTTCCAATCCATTTGGCAATTTCTATCCCTTGCTTTATATCCATATTACAAACTTACCTCCTCAAGGACATCTACACTTTCCATTTCCAATTCATTCCCTAGGTCCACAGCTTCATTGTATATTGCAGATAAACGATTTTCCTTTTCTGCAAGCAACTGTAGCTTTTCTCTCAGGCCATTTTCTGCATTCTTTTGCACCTCCAACAGCCCCTCCATCTTATCCTTTTCCTTTAAAATTGCCCTTCGAACTTCCTCTTCAATATTTGCAACAACCAATTCCGTAATCACTTTCTCTAATTCTTTCCTGCGTTTCGATACTTCATCCTTTAACTCACCCCCTTGCTTCTCACACCACTCGGTCACTTCTCCCTTTAAGCTTTTGAGATTTTTTTTCTCAATTTCTTCAATACGTTTAATGTCACTTTTTCTCTCTTCCTTATCCTCTTCTTCCTTTCTTACAACTTTTTCGTCCGCTTTCCTCTTCTCATACTCAATCTCATCAGAACTTCTACAACTTTGCGAATATTGATTTATCTCTTTTTCTTTCGCCTCCTTTGACTTCATTCTCTCTTCAAAATCTTTGTCACGCCTTGCTTCTTCCTCTTTGCGTTCAGAGTCATCCACTTTTCGCACTCGAACTGTTTTTGTCTTTTTACCCACCAAAAAATTTCCTACACCTCCTAAGAAACCGCCTCTAGCCACCTCTCTTTCCTCATCTTCATAATAATATTGGATTTCTGGCAAAGGATGGTTTTTGATCTCATCTATCTTCTCTTCATCCTTCTCAATCTCTTTCTCTAATTTTGCTATCTTTTTTTCTATATTTTTCGCTGTAGTGTAATCCTTTTCTAAGCTTTCTTGCTGTCTCCTTAACTCCTCCAATTCTCTCCTTCTCTCTTCCTTACGCCTATCCATCCCATCAAGCCCAACCTTCTGTAAATGTTCGCCAAACACTCTCCTATCACGCTGATCTCTTCTCATCTTGACACTTGAGTTTTCTAAGTTTGCTTCATTCAAAGCATCCTCTATTTCCTCATCAACCACATCTTGGAGTTTTTCAAAAAAACTTTCATAACATCTCTTTTCAGCTCTTCCTATCTTTTTGAAGAATTCCTTCTCCAAACTACTATTTGCATATGCTTTAAGCTCTGTTGTATCCTCATAATGTTTCAGATTTTCTATAATCTCGTTTACTATATTTTCTATCTCCTCTTCTAATCCACTCGTAAGCTCCTTATTAATTTTCCCTACTGCTCTTTGCACCTCTCTTTGATGAGATTTTCCCCTACTTTCCTCCTCATCAATTTTTTGTTGCAACTCTTCAATCTGTTTTTTTATCTCTTCAGTGTCTGTTCTTCCCTCTAATACTGCTCTTTCTTGATCATAAGTATCCTTAATTTCCTCGGCCAATCCTCGAATTCTATCTATTGGCACCATAAAAATATCTCTTGTCTTTTGCCCACAAGTAAGAAATTGCATCAACCTACTCTCAAAATCCTGTATCCTTGACTTTCCCTCAAGTTGCAAAAGCTTATCTCTAGCTATTCCCTGTTCTCTTGGATCTCTAGCATTCAATGCATCCCTAGCAGAAAGTGGCCATACTTCTGGCAATGACTCCGTATCTGGAAATTCTTTTTTAAAGCTATCTCGAAGATTTTCCATAACCATTTCTACTGTCTCACCTTCCTCCGGCTTGATCACATCGATTTTATTTAACACAAAGAAAATGGTCTTCACCTTCATCTTCTCTCTGAGTTCCTTAATAAACTCAAATTCTGATCTCGATCCTGGATGTTCATTGGTAAACAAAAAGATACAAGCATGTGACTTTTTAATCTGCTCTTCTGTAATCTCTCTATGCCCCTCTTTAATTCCATTCAATCCCGGACTATCGACAATGGACACACCATCCTTTAAAAAATCAGAGTCTAAATAGAGATCTAATTTCCTAATGTTTTCAGCTACATTCTCTCCTTTCGTGCTGACATATTGATCTATAATATCCTTGTCTACCTTTTCAAGAATCTTTTCTCGTCCATCATTATAGTAGACTCTTCCCTCTTCTCCCTCACTGGCAACCGACTTGTGACGCAAAAAATTAACCGTTGCTGTTGTTTCACTTGTAAAGGATGTCAAAATTCTTCGTCCCATCAATGCATTCAATAAAGTCGACTTTCCTGCACTAAACTCCCCAACAACAATAATTGTGTATTCCTCTTTTTCAAAGCTTTCTTTTAGTTTCTCTACAACCTTTACAGCTTCTTTATGATCATCTAACCGAAATGTCTCTATTGTCTGATCGAGAAGTCTCTCAATGCGTTCTTTCTTCTCAATAAATTGCTCCCTACTCTCTTTTGCACTCTTCATCTTTAACTCCTTCTCCCATATTTTTCTAAACTACTTCTGATTAAACCTACGGTTTGCATATCTTCTTTTACGGAAAGATCTAGCTTAGATTGATTCGTAGATAACAGTTTTTCCATTTCTCTCTCTTTTGCCTCGCAGCTATCTTCATACTTCTTCTCCACATCCATACACAAATCATCTATATTACTAGAAACTGCACTGCCTATCTCTCTTTTGACACTATCGTCTAATCCCTTAAAATATGCTTCTACACTTTCTCGAAACTCCTCTTTCCTTTTCTGTAGGTACTCTTGCCTCGCCTTTTTCCTCTTTATGTCTATCTCCTCTTTCATTACCTTAATCCTTGATTCCTTGGACTCGATCGACCTGCTATAATACGCTTCCCTTTCTTCCATACGGCTCTTTTCCATCTGAAGGCTCTCTATCTCTGATTGCAATCTTTTAATTTGCCTCTCGCACTTTCTATCCTCTTTCTCAAACTCCTCTTCAAGCTGTTTTCTTTCCTTCATCCATTCTTTTAGTTTAGAATCATTTTCCACTTCAACCATCCTAGTTGCGATCTTATTCCCTAAAAATAGCCGGACAATAGGATTTCTCTTTTCTTCATATGTTTCTTCTTTCTGTTCAAATTCGATAGATGGTTGTTCCCCTAATTGATTCTTTTTTTCTCTACAAGTCCTCTCATTTTTAGTTCTCTTCCTTTCTGCTTCTTCCTGCTCTTTTTTCTTTTCTTCAATCTCTCTTTCATTTTTACTAAGTTTATCTTGCAACCACTCCTTTTCATGTTTTTCTTTTTTAAGTAAACCCTCTTCCTCAATAATCTCATCATTTTCTTTTCTGAAATGATATTCCTCATGATACCCATCCATATCTTTTGCCACAAATCCCCCTCCACTTGTTTTGACTTTTACAGTATTATATTCTGTCTCAATTTTTTTAATTTTTGATATTGACTTGCACAAAATATTTTCACACCCTTGTTTCATCCATGAATTCACACGACACTGGATTTTTTCTATATCTTCCTTAATTTTCTCCTCATAACTGTCCACAGCCCAAAAATCATCAATTTGATCAATCCTACTTTTATTTTCTTCTAAAGCCTTGTCAATCTCTTCTGCCGAATCATTTTTCAAGACTTTTTCTAAACTTTTTCCCTCCGCCCTCACAAATTCCAATAATTCTGTCTTCTGACTTTCTCTCCTATCCTTTAATCGCTCCAGTTTCTTTTGAATTGCTTCTAGCCGTCTTTTTTTCTCTGGAGAATTTTCTAATAAAAGAGCCTCCACTTCCCATCTATCCTTCAATCCCTTTTCAAGATCGATTACCTTCTCTAGCATCACACAAACAGCTTCATCAATCCTACTCTTGTCCTTTTCATTGATCAGTTGGTATATGGTTTTCATTACCTCTTTCCATCTTGACAGTGCAAAAATAGTCTCTGGATTTATCTGATTTTTTCTTTCTTCTGAGTTATAAAAAAGCTCTTTATCTTCGGCCAACAATGCGTTTCTTGCCGAAACTGCAATCAAACGAATTTTTTTCAAATTCCCTTTTGATTCCAATAGGCTTCTTTGCTCTGCTAACTTTGCTTCAACACTTTCTCCTTCTTCCTCCAATTGATCAATAAAATTCTGAACAAATATAATATTTTCTTGGTATTTAGAAATCTCCTTCGTAAATTGAATATCAGTATCCGAAAGTCCTCGCATAGGAATCAAGTAAATACAAGCATGTGCTCGTTGTATCTGTTCGTAGGTTCTCTCCCTATGATGGTCTGCTACACCATTCAGGCCTGGGGTATCTACAAATACCATTGGAATATTTGTATCTAAAATATGACTTTTTATAACTACTTTATTTATCTTTTCAACAACCTTGTATTCCTTACTATGTGTTGTTGTATACTCTATAATTTTTTCCTTATTTAAGTTAATTCCTTTTTCTACAGATCCATTCTCAAAATAGACATCAAAACTGTTTGCCGAATATTTGTCTGGATTATTTTCAATCTCTGTAATTGTCGCTGTCGTTTCTCTTGCTCCATGAGTCAAAACATCTTTTCCAATTAAAGCATTTACAAAAGTTGATTTTCCGGAGCTAAATTCCCCAACTACTGCAATCCTAAAGCTCTTATCAGAAACTCTATCTCTTAAACTTTCAAACTGCTCCTTATATATTGGAAAATTTTGCACAAAAGACATTCCTAAAATTTGGTTAAGATAGCCAATAATCTTTTTTACATCTCTATTATTCTTTCTCATTTGTATGCCTCCACTGTAATTTTGACAATATTCCCATAAAATTATATATATATATATATATATATTAAGTCAATATTTTTCTTTATTTTATTAATTTTTTTGTTTATATTATATGAAATAGCTTACGGAAAAATTTTATTTTATAAACTACTTTCTGTACTCTTTCCCCCCATATACAAAACTTTTCAATCCGAGTATAATAAAAATGCCATAGATATTTTATAATATAACAGCCATTCATCCCATGGTCTTTAGACCGTGGGATGAATGGCGTTAGGTTTACAACATATATATTTCAATTTAAGTAAAATATATGCTATAATATATATAGGAAATCCTATTTCCGAATCTATGAAAGGAGAAAATCGTATGTATCTTACTGTAAAACAACAAGTGAAACATCTGTCCAAGGAAGACTATATCACAATCAGGGAACTTTGTCATACGGCTAAGAATCTTGCTAATGAGGCAATCTATAATGTGCGTCAGTATTATTTTACAGAAGGTGAATTTCTCAAGTATGAGAAGAATTACACTCTTTTAAAGAATAGTCCTAATTATAAGGCCTTAAATTCCAATATGGCACAGCAGATACTGAAAGAGGTTGATGGCTCGTTTAAGTCATTTTTTGGTCTGCTTAAACTTGTCAAGCAGGGAAAATATGCTTTTACGGATTGTAAACTGCCGCATTATCTTCCAAAAGATGGATACACAACGCTGATCATTGGTTTTGTAAGACTGAAGGGTAATCAGCTGATACTTCCGTTTTCCAATAGTTTTAAGAAAACACATAAGTCTGTTGAAATTACGATACCCCCCATACTTCTTGATAAGACGATTAAAGAGATACGCATTATACCGAAAGCGAATGCAAGGTTCTTTGAAATCCAGTATATATATGAAGATGAATGTATTCAAAGAAATCTAAACACGAACAACGCACTTGCACTTGACCTAGGTATCAACAATCTCGTAACAGCCGTATCAAATAGTGGTCAATCGTTCATTATTGACGGGAAAAGACTGAAATCGATCAATCAGTGGTTCAATAAAGAAAATGCCCGTTTGCAATCGATAAAAGATAAACAACATTTTAGTAAGAAGCCTACAAATAGACAAAAAGCAGTTGCTCGTAATCGCAACAATAAGGTGAACGACTATATGAATAAAACTGCTCGTAGGGTGATAGATTATTGTATCATCAATAATATAGGTACGCTTGTTGTTGGTTACAATGAGACTTTTCAACGCAATAGTCATATTGGAAAGCAAAACAATCAAAATTTTGTACATATCCCTTATGGACAGTTGCGTAACAAATTGGAATATCTTTGCAAACGAAATGACATTGTTTTTGTAAAACAGGAAGAATCCTATACATCGAAATCATCTTTTTGGGATAGAGACGATCTCCCTGTTTACAATGCCGATAATCCAAAAGAGTATCCGTTTAGTGGCAGAAGATTACATCGTGGTCTATATAAAACGGCAAGTGGTAAAACAATCAATGCAGATGTTAACGGAGCATTAAATATCATGCGTAAAAGTAGTGTTGTGGATATGAATATCCTATACAGTAGAGGCGAAGTGGACACGCCGATAAGAATAAGGATTGCCTAATTACTTAGGTGGAAACTTAAATATCAAACTTCTTAAATAGAGCTGTTAGGCTCTTAGAAGCCCATTACCTTTAGGTGATGGGTAGTTCACACAAAGGAGACATAAATTATGATTCAACAATTTCAAGACTTTGTTCAAAAGAGTCCAACGGCATTCCATGCCATTGACAATATACGATTGATCTTAAAAGAAAAGGGATTTCACGAGCTATATGAGGGGCAGTCCTGGGATATCCAGCAGGGAGGATGCTACTTTGTCACTAGAAATGGATCCAGTATAATCACATTTCGTGTGGGAAATACACTCAACCACTATGGATTTCAGATTGCCGCATCGCACTCCGATTCTCCAAGTTTTAAGCTAAAAGAAAATGCTCAACTTGAAGTTCGCCAAAAATATACTCAGCTCAACACCGAAGGCTATGGTGGAATGATTTGTTCTAGCTGGCTTGACCGTCCACTCTCTATTGCTGGTCGTGCTATTGTCCAAGACAAAAAGACCAATAAACTCTCCACTCATCTCGTCCAGATTGATCGAGATCTTGTTCTTATTCCGAACTTAGCCATTCATATGAATCGCCAGACCAATGATGGAATGGCTTGGAATAAACAGGTCGATATGCTCCCACTCTTTGGTGGAGAGGGCACAGAAAAAGAGGCACTAAAGTCAATGATTGCCGAGAATATTGGCTGTGACAAAGAGGATTTGCTTGGCAGTGATTTATTCCTATACAGCCGTACTCCCGCAAGTGTTTGGGGAGCAAAAAATGAATTTTTCTCCTGTGGAAGAATTGATGATTTAGAATGTGCATTTGGCTCACTGATGGGATTTTTAGCCGGAGACTGCCACGACAATATTCAGGTATTTGCTTGCTTTGACAATGAAGAAGTGGGCTCTGGAACAAAGCAGGGTGCAGCCTCTACCTTTCTCTCTGATACGCTCTTACGTGTCAATTCCTGCCTTGGAAAAAGTCAAGAGGACTTCTGCCGTGCCATTGCTGTCAGCTTTTTATTGAGCTGTGACAATGCCCATGCCGTACACCCAAATCATCCAGAAAAAGCCGATGCCAACAACTGTTGTTACATGAATGAGGGCATTGTCATTAAATCTCACGCTGGACAAAAATACACCAGCGATGGGGTGAGTATAGCCATCTTTAAGTCCATTTGTCAAAATAAAAATATTCCTGTTCAATATTATGCCAATCGCTCTGACAGCGTCAGCGGTTCTACTCTTGGCAACATTTCAATGTCCCAACTTTCAATGAATGCTGTGGATATTGGTCTGGCACAGCTTGCTATGCATTCGGCCTACGAAACAGCAGGAGTAAAAGATTTGGATTACCTTATTGACGCATGCAAGGCATTCTTTAGCACTAGTATGGAACTAGATCATCAAGACATCACTTTGTACAATAACTAATCCACAACAAAGGCGTGTGAAAAATGATTTCTTCATTTCTCACACGCCTCTTTTTCTCTATGCCTCTTGACATTCGATATTCTATTTACTCTCCAAGACCAGACTCAATAGCCTCTGTCAAAGCAGCCATTGCTGCATCCTCATCCTCGCCATCACAAACCAAAGTGATCTGTGCACCTGACTTAATTCCTGCAGACATTACATTGAGCACACTCTTAGCAATGATTTTCTTGCCCTCATACTCAATGGTAACATTGCTCTTAAACTTCATAGCACACTGAGAAAGGATTCCTGCTGGTCTTAAATGAAGTCCTGATGGATTTGCGATAGTCAAAGTTTTGCTTAACATGGGTAACACTCTCCTCTACATTGTTTTTTCTTAAATACATTGTCATTATAATGCATTTTTAAACAATAGTCAAAGAATTTTACAAATTTTTCTTTCGTTCTCTCACTTCTCTTTTGGAGTACGAACATCCGCAATAGTCCTGTCGATACAAGTCATATTCTTTAGACAATTCTGTTGAACGCTTATATCCATTTTTCTTTTTAAAATCGGATGGCAGATAGCTGACTCCATATTCTTTTCCTACCTTTTCACCAATTTCACATAATTTAGCTGAATTTTTCAGCGGACTAATGCTTAAAGCAGTGGTGAAGTAATCAAATCCTCCCTCTGCTGCTAATTTTGCCGCCTCCCGAAGTCGCATTTCATAGCACATAAAACAGCGTTCACTCCCCTCAGGATCGGTCTCATGTCCTCTGGCCATCTCATGAAATTGCTCAGGATTATACTTTCCCTCAATAAATTTTACTTCACGCTCAAATGGCATACTGGCAATTAGACGCTTTTCCTCATCTACACGGAGACGATATTCCTTGGGATCATCAATATTTGGATTGTAATAAAACACTGTAATATCAAATTTTGAATTTAGATATTCCATACAATAAGAAGAACATGGGGCACAACAAGCGTGCAAAAGAAGCTTCGGATAAATTCCCGAAGCTTCATTGCTCTTGATAATGCCTTCTAGTTCCTTTTGTAAATTTCTCACATTCATTTATAAAAAGTCCCTTATTCTCTTTGAACGCACTGGATTTCTCAACTTGCGCAATGCCTTTGCTTCAATCTGGCGGATTCTCTCTCTTGTTACTTTGAATTCCTTACCAACTTCCTCGAGTGTTCTTGGATGCCCATCTTCAAGTCCAAAGCGCAATACAATTACTTGCCTTTCCCTCTCCTTAAGATCTCCAAGCAATGCATCGATATGCTCTCTGAGCATAACAGACTCCACATTTCCTTCTGGTGTGAGCACATTGGAATCAGCAACAAAATCACCAAGATTTGAATCATCTTCTTCACCAATTGGAGTTTCCAGTGAAGCTGGCTCTCTTGCAATTTGCATAATTTCCATCACTTTTTCTTCAGTCATACCGAGTGCATCAGCAAGCTCTGTCACACTTGGCTCATACCCAAGCTCCAAAGTAAGCTTTCTTTGCATCTTACTCATCTTATTAATTGTCTCAACCATATGCACTGGCACACGAATCGTTCTAGCCTGATCAGCAAGGGCTCTTGTCACAGACTGACGAATCCACCAAGTCGCATAGGTAGAAAGCTTAAATCCCTTGGTATAATCAAACTTCTCAACACCTTTGATTAAACCTAAATTTCCCTCTTGAACAAGGTCAAGAAAACTCATTCCACGCCCTGTATAGCGCTTTGCAATACTGACGACAAGTCGAAGGTTTGCCTCAATTAGCTTTTGCTTCGCATATTCATCACCCTCTTGCTTGCGCTTTGCAAGATTTAACTCCTCCTCTGTTGTGAGAAGAGGCACTGTACCAATCTCCTTTAAATACATGCGGACAGGATCTTCTGTGCCAACACCTTCAAGAATATCAATTGCACTAAGGTCAATCTCCTCTTCCTCGGAATCATGTTCAAACTCATCGTCCTCATCATCCACTAAAAGTGCAGATTCATCAGTAATTTTGCCAATGTCTACAGGAACTTCCTCTGGAATATCCTCGACCACCTCAATGTTATGAATATCCAAATAGGCATAGATTTGATCCATGCTATCACTTTGCAATTCTTCACCTTCAAAATAGTCGTTGATTTCTCCATAAGTTAGCTTGTTATCCTTGCTCTTGGCCAACTCCAAAAGCTTATTCAACTTTTCCAAAAATTCCTCTTGCGAAGCACTTTTTGTCTTGTTTTTACCTTCTGTTGTAGCCACTGCCTTTGTACTCTTATTTTCCACTAAGCCACATCCTTTTCTATAAAAAATTGTTTACAGTGTAGCAATTCATTATAACGCCAATTGGCACAAATGTCAACTAGCAATAGCCATGCACACCTCGCACGCTTACTTCACCACTAAAAATCGTTTTCATTTCTCCATCTTCTGTACAGACCAAAAGTTCTCCTCTTTTATCAATTCCTTTGGCTGTCGCAATGTATTCCCCCTTGGAATCCAAAACTTTGACCTTTTTGCCCTTGTTTACAAGTAAAGCTTCATATTCCTTCTTTAATTGGGAAAAATCCTGTGTCTCCATAAAAATAGCCATATACTTTAAGAATTTTTTTGCAATCAAAGCCGTCAACTGTGCACGTTCTATCTGCTGTGTGCTCTCCAAGTACAAAGAGGTTGCCTTATCTTTAATTTCCTCAGGAAATTCCTTGCCATTGACATTGATGCCAATTCCACATACACAATAGCGAAGACCATCTACATCGGCACTCATCTCCGTCAAAATCCCACAGAGCTTTTTCCCTTGAATTACAATATCATTTGGCCACTTAATGAATGGCTCCAATCCTGTCAATTCCTTGATGCCTGCTACAACAGCCAAGGCCGCAACTAAGGTCAACATAGATGCATTTTCTGTTTTTAATGCCCTTTCATTAATAAGAAGACTCATAAAAATATCCTGCCCCTTTTTTGAAGCCCAAGCTCTTCCCCTTCGTCCTCGACCACCACTTTGCTCATCTGCCACACACAATATATTTTCATCACCATTTTCTGCAAAAGCTTTTGCCCAGGCATTGGTTGAATTTACAGTTTCTTTAAAATGTACCCTGTAATTTGCCCCATAAACCTCCAACCAATGAGCAATTCGTTTTTCTGAAAATAAATCGCCCCTTTTTGTCAAGCGATACCCCCTCTTATTCACTGCATCAAATTCATATCCATCTTCTCTCAGAGCAACAATATTTTTCCACACCGCTGTCCGCGAAACATTTAACATCTCGCTAATATGTTGTCCTGAGAGATAACCTGTAGCATTTTCAAGTAATTCTAAAACTTTTTCCTTCATCTTTCTCCTACATACTCACTAAACTCAAAAAAGCAACAACAACCAAGAAAATTCCTGCAAGTAAATTCAGTATGAAGCTGACCATAATCCTCTTTTCTCTCATCCTATATTGCCATCTACGTTTTGCCGCAACAAAGTTTAATGCTGACGCAAGAGCAAAGATGATAGGGAAAAAGACTCGATGTCCTTCTGGATCCAAAAAAGCGAAAATAGACAAAATCATAATGACGACACTTGCCAAAATTCGCAGAGCATCCATAAGTACCATCGTCTCTCTGCTCTTTTTTCTTCCTAAATCTGCCATATTAATTTCCCAATGTGGCGACCATCACGGCCTTAATAGTATGCATGCGATTCTCCGCCTCATCAAAGACGACATCCGCATATTTCTCAAAGACATCCTCTGTCACTTCCTTGCCCTTTACCGCTGGTAAGCAGTGCATAAAGATCGTGCTGTCCTTTCCCGTGCTTGCCATTAATTTTGCATTGACTTGATAAGGACTAAGCAATTCAATACGCTCCTTTGCCTTATCTTCTTCGCCCATAGAAGCCCACACATCTGTATAGATTACATCTGCATCTTTTACTGCCAAAACATCATCGCTGATCTGCAATTTGGCACCTGATTCCTTTGCATATCCCTTACAAAGCTCAACTAATTCCTTTGTTGGCTGTAATGCCTTTGGTGCAATAATCGTAAAGTTTACTCCCATCTTTGTCATACCAATCATGAGAGAATTGGCCATATTGTTTCTTCCATCTCCCGCATAGACAAAATGAAGTCCCTTTAAATGCCCAAAGTGCTCCTGCATAGTCAAAAGGTCAGCAAGGATCTGGGTTGGATGATACTCATCCGTCAAACCATTCCACACAGGTACACCTGCATATTTTGCAAGTTCCTCCACCGTTTTATGGGCAAAGCCACGAAATTCAATGCCATCAAACATTCTTCCCAATACTCTCGCCGTATCCGCCACGCTCTCCTTGTGACCAAGCTGAATATCATCTTTTCCAAGGTACTCAGGAAATCCTCCCTCATCCCTTGCACCGACAACAAAGGCACAGCGTGTTCTTGTCGATGGCTTTTCAAAAATCAATGCAATATTTTTGCCCTTCAATGAATTTCCTGTAATGCCCCTTTTTTTGTCCGCCTTTAACTTTGCAGCCAAATCAAGTAAATATTCAATTTCCTCTGGTGTAAAATCTTTTAATGTGATAAAATTTCTTCCCTTTAAATTCATCATTCTCCCCTTCTTTGTCTTGCCAATTCATACATCAAAATAGATGCTGCTACAGCAGCATTTAAGGACTCCAACTGACCTAACATTGGAATCCGAATATAATGTGTCGCATGCCTTGCTACATCCTGTGTCAATCCATTGGCCTCATTGCCAATCAAAAATGCACTGGAGTGAGTATAATCCTCTCTATCATAGCTATGTTCTCCCTGCAGATGTGCGGCATATACTTTAATCCCTGTCTCCTTCATTTTTTCAATGGCATTGCCCAAATCCTCTACATAGACAAATGGAACTCGAAAAATAGATCCCATAGTCGAGCGGATCACCTTCGGATTATAAATATCTGCCGTATCCCCACTCATAATTACACCGGTAAGACCTGCTCCCTCACCTGCACGAATAATCGTTCCCAAATTTCCTGGATCTTGAAGTCGCTCCAAAATAAGCAACTGCTGTTTTTCTGTCGCTAAAATCTCTTCGAGACAATACTTTCTTTGCTTGACTACGGCAAGCACTCCCTGCGGTGTCTTGGTATCGCTCATCAATGAAAAAACTGTCTCCGAGACCAGCTCACATTTGAGTCTTTCCAATTTTTCTCTTATTTCTGCCTTAGCATTTTTCAAAAAATTTTCTGTCACATAGACTTCCCTAACTTCTTCTATGGGCACCTCCTCAAAAATGCGCTGGCCCTCCACAGTAAAGAGTCCCTTTTCTCTTCGATAGGATGCTTTTTTCCGCAAATTGACGACTTCCCTTACCCTCTTATTGCTTGTCGCTTCAATCACTCCAAATTCTCCTCAATTTCTTCTAATTCTTTCAGCCAAACCTGTGCGGAAGCATCGGATGGCATGCGTAAATCTCCCCTTGGAGACACCGCCACACTTCCAACTTTTGGACCATCTGGAAGGCAGGAACGCTTAAATTGTTGAGCAAAAAACCTCCAATAAAATGTCCTCAGCCAGCGATAAATGGTCTTCTTGTCATACTCCTTGCCAAAAGCTAGGCAAGCCAAGCGATAAATCTTTCTTGGAGAAAAACCAAATCGAAACATAGAATACAAATAAAAATCATGTAATTCATAAGGGCCAACCAAATCTTCTGTCTTTTGACTAATCTTTCCATCCACTGGAGGTAATAGTTCGGGGCTGACCGGTGTGTCAAGGACATCCTTTAAAATCGCAGAAACTTGCTTTTCTTTTGTTGTCTGAGCATAATAATCTACTAAATATCGAACCAATGTCTTTGGAACAGAGACATTGACTGCATACATCGACATATGATCCCCATTGTAGGTCGCCCATCCAAGGGCAAGTTCTGACAAATCTCCTGTTCCAATGACAAGCCCATTATCCCGATTGGCAATATCCATTAAAATTTGCGTTCTTTCCCTTGCCTGTGCATTCTCGTAGGTGACATCGTGACAATTGACATCTTGGTGGATATCCTTAAAATGCTGTAGTACAGACTCACAGATTGAAATTTCTTCTAAACTTGCTCCCAACTCTTTTGTCAACTTACAGGCATTTTGATAGGTTCGATCTGTCGTTCCAAACCCAGGCATAGTAATGGCATGAATTCGACTTCTTTCTATACTCAATAGATCAAAAGCCTTTGCACATACAAGAAGAGCCAATGTCGAATCCAGTCCTCCTGAAATGCCAAGAACTACACATTTGGCCTTGGTGTGCTCTAAGCGCTTTTTTAGTCCCATCGCTTGAATCATCATAATCTCTTCACAGCGTTCATTTCGCCTTTGAACATCTGAAGGCACAAAAGGTGATGGATCAATAAAGCGAGTCAATTCTACTTCCTGCATCTGCAAAGAAAAAGGAATACGCAGATATTCCTCGTCCTGCTCCCTCGGATAAGTCGTCATCTTTCTTCGCTCCGCCATCAGTTTTTGCACATCAATTTCTGATACCACAGCCCCACCAATAAATAGTTTTGACTTTGCAAGTATGCTTCCATTTTCTGCAATCATATTGTGGCCACCAAAGACCACATCCTGAGTGCTCTCTCCCTCTCCAGCATTGGCATAAATATAGGCTGCCACAAGCCTAGCCGACTGATTGGCAATCAAACTCTCCCGATAACCACTCTTTCCTACCATCTCATCTGAGGCCGAAGTGTTGGCAATCACCGTTGCACCAGCAAGGGCATGATGCGTACTTGGCGGGTCGGGAACCCAGACATCCTCACAAATTTCTGCCGCTATGACAAGTTCTGGAATATTTTCACAACAAAGAAGAATATTTGCCCCAAATGGTACCTTCTCGCCAAAAAAATCAATCATTCTCACTCTAGCATTGCCATCACAAAAATAGCGTTTTTCATAAAATTCCCCATAATTAGGATAATTTTGCTTTGGCACTAAACCGAGCAAATGTCCATTTTGCACAATGGCCGCACAATTATATAGTTTTCCACCCACTGCAAATGGCAGACCAATAAAGCTGACCATGTCACTGCCATTTGATTTTTCCACAATCTCTTTGAGTGCAAATTTTGCCTCTTCAATCAGTGGTCTTTGAAAAAATAAATCATTGCAAGTATAGGCAGAGAGCACCAGTTCTGGAAATACACAAATCTTTGTGCCCGTTGCCATTTGCTCCTGCATCGCCATCCACACCACACTTTTATTGTGATCTACATCTGCAACGACAACCTTTGGTGTCACTGCAGCCACTTTTATAAAACCATCTCTCATGCTATCCCTCATATCAACATAGCAGAAATAGGGACTGTGAATTTTTTTGTTTCACAGCCCCTCCTTCCCTATGTCTTACTATCTATAAATAATATCTTCTCTACCTGGTCCATTGCTGACCATCTTTACTGGCACACCAAGTTCTCTTTCGATATACTCGATATAATTTCTACAGTTCTCTGGCAAATCCTCATACTTTTTAATACCACGAATTTCACAATTCCAACCTGGAAGGTAATCATACACTGGCTTTGCCTTCTTTAACTTTGCTGTCACTGGGAAGTCCTTAACGACCTCTCCATCAATTTCATATCCAATACAAACAGGAATCTCTTTTAAATATCCAAGGACATCCAAAACAGTGAGGGCAACCTCTGTTGCTCCTTGAATTCGACAACCATAGCGAGAAGCCACTGCATCAAACCATCCCATTCTTCTTGGACGACCTGTTGTAGCACCAAACTCTCCGCCATCTCCTCCTCTGTGTCTCAACTCATCTGCTACTGCCTCATCTAAGATCTCACTGACAAATTCACCAGCCCCCACTGCACTTGAATAGGCCTTGACCACTGTGATAATATCTGTAATCTCATATGGGGCAATTCCAGCACCAATCGCTCCATAAGCGGCCAATGTCGAAGAAGAAGTTACCATTGGATAAATTCCATGATCCGGATCCTTTAGCGAACCAAGCTGGCCCTCAAGGAGGACTTTTTTTCCAGCCTTCAAGGCCTCATATAAATAGGCACTCACATCACATACATAAGGTGCAATCATATCTCTATATTCATGTAAAGTATCCATCAATTCCTTTGGATTTAACTCTGGTTGATGATAGAGATTGACAAAGAGAACATTCTTTAATGTACAAATCTTTTCAACTTTTTCTGCCAAAATTTCATCATCAAATAATTCACTGACTTGAATGCCAATCTTTGCATACTTATCGGAATAAAATGGTGCAATTCCTGACTTTGTTGAACCATACGCTTTTCCTGCAAGTCTAGCCTCCTCATAAGTGTCCTGCAAAATATGGTATGGCATCAAAATCTGTGCGCGATCAGAAACCAAGACCTTTGGTGTTGGCACGCCCTTTTCTACAATTGAATTGATTTCCTTTAATAGATAAGGAATATTTAAGGCAACTCCATTGCCAATAATACTTGTTGTGTGCTGATAGAACACACCCGATGGCAGCAAATGAAGTGCAAACTTGCCATAATTGTTGATAATTGTATGACCAGCATTGCTGCCCCCCTGAAATCGAACAATAATATCTGCCTCTTCAGCAAGCATATCTGTAATTTTTCCCTTGCCTTCATCTCCCCAGTTCGCACCAACAATCGCTCTTACCATGAAAAAACCTCCAAAAAATAAAATTAATTATACACTATTAAACATTGATCTGGGCCGTTTTGCCAAGCTCGTCTCTATATTCCTCTAAAATTGGTGAGATACATTCCTCAACAAATTCAACCACCTGTTGCGGACAGCGTCCCACATACTTTGTCGGATCCATTGTCTTTTCCAACTCTTCTCTTGTCAAATTGAACATTGGATCCTCTGCAATCAAATCGAGCAAATTATTTTCTTTGCCCTCAACCTTTACCTGTCTTCCTGCTTCCATAGAAAGCTCACGAATTCTCTCATGTAACTCCTGACGATCTCCACCCATTTTTACAGCATCCATCATAATATTTTCTGTCGCCATAAATGGTAGCTCAGCCATCAGACGCTTTTCAATTACCTTCGGATAAACCACAAGTCCATCGACCACATTGAGACAAAGATCTAAAATACCATCAATGGCCAAAAATCCCTCAGGCACAGATAATCTCTTATTTGCTGAATCATCTAATGTTCTTTCAAACCACTGTGTAGAAGCCACGAGCATTGGATTCATTACATTGCTCATCACAAAATTAGACAGTGAAGCAATTCTCTCACTGCGCATTGGATTCCTCTTATACGCCATTGCTGATGAACCAATTTGTGTCTTTTCAAACGGCTCCTCAATCTCCTTTAAATGCTGTAATAAGCGAATATCATTGGAGAACTTATGTGCAGACTGTGCAATTCCTGCCAAAACATTCAACACACGAGTATCTATTTTTCTGGAATAAGTTTGACCAGATACAGGATAGCAATCTTGAAATCCCATTTTTTGTGCAATCATGCTATCTAATTTTTTGATTTTTTCATCATCTCCGGAAAACAACTCCACAAATGAGGCCTGTGTACCTGTTGTTCCCTTGCACCCCAAAAGCTTCATGGAATCAATCACATAGCAAAGATCCAAGTAATCAAGATAAAATTCATGTAGCCAAAGTGTTGCTCGCTTTCCAACTGTTGTTGGCTGTGCTGGCTGGAAGTGAGTAAATGCAAGTGTCGGCATATCCTTGTATTCCATTGCAAACTTGGACAACTCATTCATCACATTGACTAATTTTACTCGAACAAGCTTCAACGCCTCTGTCATCACAATGATATCTGTGTTGTCCCCCACATAGCAACTCGTTGCTCCAAGATGAATAATGCCTTTGGCTTTTGGACATTGTAATCCATAGGCATAGACATGGCTCATAACATCATGACGAACAATCTTTTCTCTCTCCTTAGCCTCCGCAAAATTGATATCATCTTGATGTGCCTTTAATTCATCAATCATCTCTTGTGTAATCTGCTCAAGACCAAGTTCTCGCTCAGTCTCTGCAAGTGCAATCCATAATTTTCTCCAAGTCTTAAATTTCTTATCTGGAGAAAAGATATATTGCATCTGTTTACTCGCATAGCGCTCTGAAAGTGGACTTACATATTTATTATACATAGATCTTTTCCTTTCTCAATATCTCATTGTTCAAGCTTTTTTGGTGCTCCACAGCTATCACTGCCCTTGTCAAAATATTCTCCTCGAATATCTTCTTTTGGTGGTTCAATCGGATAATCCGCACTAAAGCACGCCGTACAAATTGGAAGACCATTTGATAATTCCTTTAATCTATCCATCCTCAAGTAAGATAAACTATCTGCTCCAATCGCCTTGCAAATTTCATCAACTGTGCGATTGTGGGCAATCAGTTGTTGTTCATTTGGAATATCTGTTCCGAAATAGCAAGGATGCAAAAATGGAGGAGCACTCACCTTTAAATGTACTTCCTTTGCTCCCGCCTCTCGCAATTGATTGACAATCAAAGAACTAGTTGTTCCCCTGACAATTGAATCATCAATCATAATCACTCGCTTTCCTTCAACAGCACTCCTCAATACATTGAGTTTGACACGAACAGCACTTTCCCTTGAGCTTTGTTTTGGCTTAATGAAGGTTCTTCCGACATAACTATTCTTTACAAAAGCTACACCGTAAGGAATTCCTGATTCCATCGCATAGCCAAGCGCTGCCGCATTGCCAGACTCAGGAACACCAACGACAATATCTGCCTCTACAGGCTCATCCATTGCGAGGAATCTTCCTGCCTTTATTCGACTTTCATACACGCCCACACCATCAAATACACTATCTGGTCTGGCAAAATAGATATATTCAAATACACATCTTGCTTGTTTTTCTCTTACACATCTTGACTTGTCCGAAGCAATTCCATCACTAGAAATGGTTACAATTTCTCCAGGTTCAACATCACGCACAAACTCAGCACCAATCGTGTCCAATGCACATGTCTCTGAGGAAAGAATATAGGTGTTTTCCCTCTTTCCTATGCAAAGTGGCTTAAACCCCTGTGGGTCTCTTGCACCCACTAGCTTTCTCGGACTCATCACCACGAGTGAATAAGCTCCCTGTAGTTTGTTCATGGTATTGCCTATCGCCTCTTCTACAGAACTTGTCTTAATTCTCTCCCTAGCGATGAGATAGGCAATAACCTCAGAATCAATGGTCGTTTGAAAAATTGCTCCAGTATAAGCAAGCTCTTCTCTTAGCTGTGGTGCATTAACCAAATTTCCATTATGTGCCATTCCAAGAATTCCCTTCACATAACTTAAAACCAAAGGCTGTGCATTCTCTCTTGTCGAAGAACCTGCTGTCGAATAGCGCACATGACCCACACCAACATTTCCTTTTAAATTCTCTAAAATCTCTGGTGTAAATACTTCATTGCAAAGTCCCATTCCCTTGTAGACATGGTAACTGCCTTTTTTTCCCTTTGTGTCAGTCACTGCAATTCCACAGCTTTCCTGTCCTCGGTGCTGTAAGGCAAATAGCCCATAGTAAATACTATTGGCCACATTGCCACCATTCATATCGTACATACCAAAAACGCCACATTCTTCGTGTAAATTTCCCATAATCCATTGACCCTTCCCTCAAACTTAACAACAAACAGGAGGACGATTTGTGTCCTCCTGCATAACTACATAATGCCAAGACGTTTAAACACTTCTTGATACGCATCTTGTACATTTCCAAGGTCACGCTTAAATCGATCCTTATCTAGCTTTACATGTGTTTGCTTATCCCAAAGTCTACAAGTATCTGGAGAAATCTCATCAATCAGAATAATCTCACCATGATATCTTCCAAACTCAATCTTAAAATCGATTAAATCAATTCCCTTGCTGCCAAAATAATCAATTAAAATTTCATTGATTTTAAATGCATATGTTGCAATCTTGTCTATCTCATCCTGTGTGATGATATCCAAAGCTAGTGCATAGTAGCCATTAATCATTGGCTCTCCTAGCTTATCATTTTTATAAGCAAATTCAAGAACGGGCATTTTTAATTTCACCCCTTCTTCAATTCCTGTTCGCTCAGCAAACTTTCCTGCTGAGTAATTCCTCACCACTACCTTTAACAAAATTGTCGAAGCCCTTTTCACAGCAGTCTCTGTCTCATTGAATTCTTCCACATAATGTGTTGGGATTCCCTTTGCTGAAAGAATCTGAAAAATGCGGTTAGACACCTTATTATTGACAGCACCTTTTCCAACAATGGTCTCTCTTTTTTCTCCCCCCATCGCAGTGATTTCATCTGTAAATGACAAAATCCCAATGTCTGCACTGTCTGTCTTATAGAGATTTTTTGTCTTTCCCTCGTATAATAATTCCAGTTTTTCCATCCCAATCCCTTTCAATATCACATATTTCCATTGCCAATCTCTATAAGTATAATACACGCTTATCTGGTTTGCAATTATTTTTTGTCAATGACATCTGCCATAGAATACATTCCTGCTTTTTTTCCAGATAAATACTCTGCAGCCGCAATAGCTCCCTTGGCAAAAATCTTTCTCGAATAGGCTGTATGAGAAATCGTCACAACCTCATCTTCTCCTGCATAAATCACATCGTGATCCCCCACAATACTGCCTGCTCGCACTGCAGAAATTCCAATTTCCTTCTCTCTTCTTGGCTCATGGCGCTGTGAACGATCAAATGTATACTCATACTCCCCATTCATCTGTTCATTAATAGCATCGGCAAGTGCAAGTGCCGTTCCACTTGGCGCATCAAGTTTTCTTCTATGATGCTTTTCTACAATCTCCATGTCAAAACCGGCCTTTGTCAACACTTCTGCTGCCTCTTTAACTAATTTTAACAATAAATTAATGCCAAGAGACATATTGGCAGAGCGAAGCACAGCTACCGATTGACTCACTTTTTCTACTCTCTCCAATTGCTCATTGGAAAGACCTGTCGTACACAATACAACCGGGATCTTTTTTGCCTCCACATAATCAAGCAATCCATCAATTGCCTTTGCTGAGGCAAAATCAATAATGACATCTGCCTCCACATCAATACTTTCTAACGAAGTAAACACAGGATAGTCAAAAAGCTTCTCTCCCTGCAAATCTACTCCTGCTACAATCTTTGTATCTGTATTCCCTGCAAGAAGCTCTGAGATTACTCGTCCCATTGCTCCATTGCAACCATGCATAATAATTCTTGTCATCTTTTCTCCCTCAGCTAAAAATTATAGTAAATGGTATGCTCGCATCGCTGCCTCTAACTTTTTCTTGTGCTCTTCTTCCATCTCTGTCAGTGGAAGTCGAAGTCCTCCGACATTCTTTCCCTGTAAATTCATTGCTGCCTTTACAGGAATTGGATTCACCTCACAAAATAGTAAATTGATGACATCTAAAGCTTCTATCTGAATCTTTGCTGCTGTCGCAAAGTCTCCATCCAGTGCAGCCTGACACATATCATGTGTCTGCTTTGGTGCCACATTGCTGAGCACAGAAATCACGCCCTTTCCGCCCAAGGACATAATTGGCACAACCTGATCGTCATTTCCAGAATACAGGTCAATATCCACGCCTTCGCAGAGCTTAAAGATCTTTGCAATAGCTCCCAAATCTCCACTTGCTTCCTTTACACCCACAATGTTTTTTACATTCTTTACTAAATAAGCTGTCGTCTCTGGTGCAATATTCACTCCTGTACGACTTGGCACATTATAAAGAATCACAGGAATGCTGACTGCATTGGCCACTGCAGTAAAATGTTCAATCAACCCCTTTTGTGTGCACTTATTGTAATATGGTGTCACTAAAAGGAGAGCATCCGCCCCATACTTTTGTGCTTCCTGTGATTGATAGATGGCTGTTTTTGTACAATTTGAGCCTGTTCCAGCGATCACAGGTACTCTTCCTCCTACAATCTCCACCGTTCTCTTAATGACTTCAAGATGCTCCTCCGTTGTCAATGTAGCTGCTTCACCTGTTGTACCACAGCTAATAATCGCATCTGTCTTCCCTGCGATCTGTTCCTCCAAAACTTCAGCTAACTTTTCAAAATTTACACTTCCATCTTCATTCATTGGGGTCACCAAAGCGACTCCAGCACCTGTAAATACTGCCATTTTTTTCTCCTTATCATTATCATATATTTTCAAAAAAATAGAGCTGGCCACAGAAAGCCAACTCCTCCACTTGTAAAAGATGTCGTAGCTCCCCATCTACTGATGACAGTTGTATGCGTATTCCACATACCCCCAGGCCACTTCAGGTAAAGCATCCGTGCCTTCGGCGTCTCCGCCTTTTGTCATTTATCATCCACTCTTTACAATGTCAAAATGACTACTCATCGGCAACGCAACCTCTACTTTTCTCATATATCGCTCATATATTTTCTACATATTTCTCACATATCCGTTTTTATGGTATCACCCTTTCAAAGACTTGTCAATATGCCAGAATCTCATTTGCCTAAAATTCCCACAAATGGTAAAATAGAAAGAAGAATAAACCTATTGCTTTAAGAAAGGAATTTTTATGGCACTTGATGGATTTGTAATCTCCAATATTACCCACGAACTTTCAAATTCGCTATCTGGCGGAAGAATTAATAAAATTGCTATGCCCGACAAGGATGAATTGATTTTTACCATTAAAGCAGGAAAAAGCACACAGAGACTTTTAATTTCAGCAAGTCCCTCCCTCCCCCTGCTCTATTTGACACAGGTCAACAAACCAAGCCCGATGACCGCACCTGCATTTTGTATGCTCCTAAGAAAACATATCGGATCGGCAAGAATTTTATCCATCACTCAACTTGGACTAGAACGCATTGTCTGTTTTCACTTTGAACATCTCGATGAGCTCGGCGATGTGTGTCAAAAAAAGCTCTATGTCGAATTAATGGGTAAATATTCTAATATTATTTTTACTGACAATGACGACAATATTATTGATAGTATTAAGCGTGTCCCCGCACAAGTCAGCTCTCTTCGAGAGGTTCTTCCGGGACGAAAATACTTTCTTCCCGATGAACTAAAAAAGGCAGATATTCTATCTGTCAGCGAAGAGGATTTTTCAAAAATCATCCGATCGAGCAACCTCTCTCTTGTCAAGGCCCTCTACCAGTCCTTTGCTGGTATCAGCCCATTGATAGCCAGTGAAATGGTCACTCGTGCCTCTCTATCTAATCAGACAGATATTCTATCTGATATTGAATGTAGGCATCTCTATCATACGATTCATCTTCTCATTGAAGATATCCAAAATGGTCGCTTCATACCAAATATTATTTACCGTGCTGGCGAACCTTTTGAGTTTAGCTCCATCATTTTAGAGAGCTATCAGGGTGAAGATTTTACTATAAAAAAGTATGATTCCATTAGCACTTTGCTCTTTGACTTTTATTCTGCCAAAGACAATATTGCTCGCATCCGCCAAAAATCAGCTGACCTTCGAAAAGTTGTTCAAAATGCCCTTGAGCGTGCAGTCAAAAAATTTGATTTGCAGTCAAAGCAATTAAGAGATACAAAGAAAAAGGATAAATTCAAAGTCTATGGTGATCTTCTCAACACTTATGGCTACACACTCTCTGGAGGTGAAGATAAATTTACTTGTGAAAATTATTACGATGAAAACAAGGAAATCACCATTCCTCTTGACCCCACCCTCAACGCCACAGACAATGCCAAAAAGTTTTATGACAAGTATGCAAAATTAAAGCGAACAGATGAGGCATTGAGTGAAGAAATTCAAAAGACTGCTCAGGACATTGAGCATCTTAACTCCATTGCCATCTCCCTTGATATTGCTACAGATGAAGCAGATCTTGCTCAAATTAAAGAGGAACTAATTGAATTTGGCTATATCCGAAAACACCATATTGGAAAGAAAGCTAAAATTAATTCAAAACCGATGCATTTTCTCTCCAGTGATGGATTCCACATCTATGTGGGAAAGAATAATTACCAAAACGAAGAATTGACCTTTAAAGTCGCCACAGGAAATGATTGGTGGTTTCACGCTAAGGGTGTGGCTGGGTCTCATGTTATTGTCAAATCAGAAAATAAAGAGTTGAGTGATCGCACATTTGAAGAAGCTGCTGCACTAGCGGCCTACTATTCAAAGGCCCGAGACAATGAAAAGGTAGAAATTGATTATATTCAGAAAAAGAATATCAAAAAAGTACCCGGTGCAGCCCCTGGATTTGTCATCTATCACACAAATTGGTCAATGATTGCAACCCCCGCTAACCATCTTCAAGAACTATAGTTTAGGGATATAGACTATAGATATAGCCTAAAGATATCACCTAGAAATATAGTCTAAACAAATCAGGAGGAATTCTATGGCATTTAACTTTCGCCGCCTATTTGAAGGCGCCATTGGCAATTACAGCGAGGTCAATATTGATGATCTCTATGAAGAATATGGTATGTACTTGATGGAAGATGAAGAAATTGAAATTGGATTTAAACTTATTCGAGATGCACTCATTTTCACAGACAAACGCATTATTATGACAGACCAACAGGGCGCAACAGGAATGAAAATGACAGTAGAATCTATTAATCTCTATTCCATTGTCAATGTAAAGATGGAAACTTCAGGCTTTGGCTTTGATGACAGCCAGCTGACCTTCACCTACATTTCATCCCCAGACTTAAAATGTCGCCCACCTGAGTATTGCTCACGCACCCTCGAATTTCCAAAACACTATGATGTACAAAAGTTATATCTAACTTTGCAAGAGCTCGCATATAATAATTGCCTGCGACTCAATGGCTTAGATTGATTCAATTCATAAAAATGCAAATAAAAACAACGAAAACAGATGCTCTACTGTTGTCGTTGTTTTATTTGTTTTTGTCTTTTGTTTATAAAAGCCTTTACTAATTCACTATCTCCCCTTAGTACTCTCCACTGTATAACATTTCACATTCAGCATAATCATCACTGTGCAAAACCACAACATTGTCTACTTCAGCAGATAATTCCTGTGCCTTTGTCTGTGCTCCTTCAAACAGTACTAATTCAACATTCATCCCCAAACTCTTAATAATCTTTACAACTCCAGAAAAATCCGCATCTCTCGAAATTAAAATTGCTTTTTCATAGGAATGCTCATAGGCATGGCGAATCATCTCCACAGCAATATTGACATCGGTTCCCTTATCTGTCATTGTCATCACCTGTCCTGTCACTTCCTTTCCACATTCTGGACAAACCAACCCATAGCGCTCTGTGATTGTAATCGGTTTTTGTTGTAGTCTTCCTGTAATTACTTCAAAATATGGAATTTTATTGATACTTTGTAAGAAATTTTTATTTTGCTCACTTTCACTAATAAAATAATAGGTTCGAATTACATCTATATCTGAAAACTTATTCTTCACGCAATCTAAAAAGCGGTGCACATCCATATTTCTTCCTGGACCTGCACTATTCTTCCAATCATAAAAAACATTGCTTCCATCAATAAAAATCATTGCCTTTTTTTTCATTTTTCTCCTGTATCACAAAATTTTCCTGTGATACCCTTCCTTTCATTTTCAAACTACTATTTATTTTAACAAGTCTGCACCTATGTTGTACGAATAGATTCATTATACCATTGATATCTTATTCTAGTCTTTACTTTTTTCTAAATAATTCTGTTACAAAAAAGCTTGACTACTACAGAAAAAAAGTTTTACAATCTAAGAAAGCATAGTAAATTCAATAGTTGATTTAATGGCGAATTTCTAAGTATGCTTTTATTTTATTACAAATCTGGGGGGATTTAGTGTGAAAGAAAGTAGAGGTAAGCCGTAAACCGGCGCACTTAAATAAGCTGTCTTAAGTAGGCAACTTATTTGAGGATATAGATTTAGTAGATTGATCAAGAAGCTAAAGGTTCATCAGGAGGAAGCAGTCCTTCCTTTTGTAAAAGTTTTTTGGCTTGCTTGATAGCCTTAGCCTTCTGTTTTTCAGCTAAAGGTGCAGGCATATCGATTTTGTAAAGATCGCTTGGATTCCATACCTCTCCGGTAGACAGCATCCGGTAGATGGCTATAAGAATCATACGGGCAATGGCAATAACAGCTCTTTTCTTGCCACGGCGTTTAACAAGGGATTCATATTTCGTTTTGTAGTAAGGAGACTTGTCAGATTTCACGGCTGCATGAGCACACTGTACTAATGCAGGTTTGAGGTAGACACCGGCACGTGTAATACGGACAGATTTCTTCTTACCGGCAGATTCATTGTTGCCGGGGGTAAGACCTGCCCAACAACATAAGCGTTTAGAATTACAAAACTGAGACATATCAATACCAATTTCGGAGATGATAGTAATTGCACTATCACGTTTGACACCCGGAATGGTAGTTAGTAACCGAATAGCTTTATCATAATCAGGATCGGAAGAAATCAAAGATTCAATCTGTTTATCTATATCATTGATTTCAGCTGTGATATAATCCATATGTGCGCGAATTAGGCGCATACGATATTTCTGGGCATCAGTCATCTGATATCCTTCGATAGATTCAATCACAGCGTCTTCTTTGGATTTGAGGCTCTTAAGAAGTTTTGAAGAGATTTCTTCATGGTTAATCGTAGTACCTGATTGTTCAAGCAGATAATCGATAATGGATGAGGATGACTTCCCAAAGATATCGGATACAACAGAATCTAATGCGATATTACAAACAGTAAGAGCATTCTGATATCTATTCTTTTCACTTGAACGGCAAGAAACAAGCTTGTAACGATATCTTGTGTATTCTCTAAGAATACGGATCAACCTACAAGGAATGTAGCTGCTTTTCACAAGTCCCAGTCGGAATAAGTCTCCAATCCATTTAGAATCTTTGGTATCGTCCTTGTTACCCTTAACAGCTTTAACCCATTTGGGATTAGCAATGGTAACGTTGATTTGATCTTCGAGAAGATTAAAGACAGGAACCCAGTATTTACCTGTGGATTCCATACAGACATCATGGCATTCATTTTTAAGAAGCCACGATTTAAAGTCTAAAATAGAATTGTTGAAGGTAGAGAATCGCTTCTTTTGATAAGAAGGTTCAATACCGGCGGTAGTTTTGATGATTGTGGCAACAAGAAAAGATTTGTGAACATCGACACCACAACAGGTTTGATAAGTAACTTTCATAGTGTAACTCCTTTCGCAAAAGATAAGAAGCCATTGACTGAACTGCCACACAATAAAACAAAGAGCTTTAACAATTCTTAGTGTACGGATTCATGATACCACTTATTTGTGCTTGAAAAGACAGAACTTACACTGATTTTTATGCTGTCTAAAACAGAGAAAGTTTTTACAACTTTACCTCCCGTGCTTTGTAGTATAGCTTCTTGTTATATATTTTAAATCACAGAGTTGAGATGTAAAACACTTTCATTACTATTTGTGCCGCGGCTTGCCCGCGGAATGGAGATTTTTATGAAAAAACAGTTTTTGGCTGCCACACTAGCAGTAATTACTACCGTAACCACTGCACTCTCTAGTGCTACTTTGGTTCAAGCTAACGAATGGAAGCGTGACAACATGGGATGGTGGTTCGTCAATGATGCAGGAAATTATTATAAATCTTCTTGGCAAAACATCAGTGGAAAGTGGTATTACTTTGATGTAAGCGGATATATGGCTGCTTCTCGCTGGATTGGAAATTACTATGTCGGAGCAGATGGTGCAATGCTAACCAATACAACTACACCGGATGGCTATAAGGTTGGCCTTGATGGTGCTTGGATTCCTGCCACTACTTTGCCTGCACAAAGCCAAGCTTCTCAAACAACAACTACAAAACAACAGAGCACACAACAAAATACAAGTAAGGCAAGTACAAACTCTTCAAGTTCGAACTTCCTTACATCCACAATTCCTTCTGGAAGCTATTTTGTTGTCAACACAAGCTCAAAAAAATACCATTATCCAAGTTGTAGAATGGTCAATAAGATTAGCAATGGCAATCGCAAGTATTCCACTGACGAATCTGCTTTACAGGCCAATGGCTATGTGCCTTGTCAGGTCTGTCATTAAGTAAATTTGTATTTATTCGCTAACTTTAATAAATAGTTTAATAATTTTCACAAAATTGCACCATATTCTTGAATCCAGTTTACAGTTTATCTGGCAGGACTATGGTGCAGTTTATTTATTCATTTATTTATCCTCTACCCTCGATAACTTTTTCTCATATATTTCAAAATCAATATCAATCAATGTTACCATTTCGGGAATATAAACTACATAAAAATCATTTTTTTAATAAATACTGGGTAAAATTTAACCATTTTTATCCTGTCTTCTCTCCCTTATATGATTTAGCTCATTTTGTCTTGCTCACACTTCTTACAGCTGGCATAAATACATCTACTAAAGTTGTATATTCCCCATTTTCTAACTTGATTTCTGATAATTTACTTGCTGGCGGAATATCTTCACCATCTTCCTCTAACCCAAGAAGTACGCACCCTAATAATTCTTGTGCAGATACAAAGGCATCTTCATCAGTGTCTCCACAAGTTGCACAATCCAAATCTGGAAACAAAACAGAAATCCCTTTTTTTTCATATGAAAAAACTGCAGGATAGTAATATCTATCTCTTCTTCTCATATCTATTATCACCATCCTCTTAAATCATCTGTATCACAACTTATATAAACCACAAATTCACTCAACTGTTCATGTCTCCTAAATGTTTTTCTAAAATTGGCCTCTAACATCTCACTTTTTATAAGCCCGTGCAAACCTCCCTACGACCTCACGCTTTAGCTTATAGCTCTTGGATATTCAACTAACTTTTGTCTCATACTTTCTTGTTGCCTTTGATTGTGCTGTTGCCATTACCCTCTCCTTTTGTCCAAGTATGTCGTGATCAGATACCAGAGTCCTCTACCTAAGCTTGCAACAATGATTACAATGCCTACAATTTGCATAACTTTAGCAACTACTTTTAATGCTTCAATTAACATCTTTACTTGAATGGGTTCTGTATTATTCTCTTTAGAGACTAGAACATCAGGTCAATTAACTTGCTTAATTATATGAACCAATGTTCTGGTTACAACTCCTATTAAAATCTATTTAACAACTGAATTGATTTTAATGGGAGTTTTTTCTCTTCTTTCGAGAACTTTGTTTCCCCATTCTGTTCACCTCCTTTCTACTCTTATATCATAATATATCTTATCTAATACATTAATACAATTTTAAAAATTCATAAATAAAATATACTAAATAGCTTCACCACTACTTGAAGGAATAACTGCTTCTGCCCCCCCTCAGAAGTACCTTGAAAATTCTAATCTTGTCTTTCAAAAGCGACAAGAAAAGCACCCTATTGCTAGAGTGCTTTCTATACATCGCTATTCGCTTTCTTTGATGAACTCTTCCATCATTCTCGCTAACTGCCCTGCTTGGCTAACGCCTTGCTTTTCACAAGCCTGTGCAAACCTCTCTACGACCTCCCGCTTCAGCTTATAGGTCTTGGACATCCAACCAGCTTTCGCCTCATACTTTCTTGTTGCCTTTGATTGTGCCGTTGCCATTACCTTCTCCTTTTCTCTAAGTATTTTGTGATAAGATACCAAAATCCTCTGCCTAAGCTTGCAACAATAATTGCAATGCCTACATATTCTCCAATCTTTGACACAATTTCCAATAGTTCTAACACTTTTACAATCATAGCTTTACTTAAATGGGTTGTTGTGTTATTATTCTTTTATCAGAGGGCTGGTTTGCACCAACCCCCTGTCATCACTAGGAAAACATAGTGATGAGAAGATGGATAAGGTGATTGATTAACTTATTTGCTAAGTTAACCTATATCCCTATCAAGACTCCTTTTAAAATTTCCTTTGTTAGCGGATTGATTTTGTTAGGAGTCTTTTTATTTCTCTTCTTTCGAGAACTTCGTTTCCCCATTTTGTTTACCTTCTTTCTACTCTTATATTATGATATATCGTGTCCGATATATCAATGTAATTTTGAAAATTTGTGAATAAAATATACTAAATTTTTTTATTATAACTATTAAAAATCACCCTAGAGTTTTCTAATATGCCTTTATCTAAACTAAGATTGCAAGTATAACAAACTAAAGGTCTCTCGGTCTTTTGGAGTGAAAAGCGTTTGTGTGTCACACCACTTTGTCTTCTCATTAAAGCACTCTTTTACCTCAAATAGCCCAGTGTTTCTATCGGCGTATGGCATTACCTTCCCTCGCGTATCCCTATAAACATACTTCTTTTCGAGTAGGAAGTTCACAAAGTCAATTTGCCTAATACTTAATTGCTTCGCCGCCTCTCTAAAGTTCGTCAACAAGTTTCGGTCAATCAGTTCGTCAAAATAATCTGCTTTCGTTTACAATATTTGTTTCTCGACGGTCAACACTGAATTTTCTGCCGTTAGCAAGCTTATTCTTGCCTCTGTCTCTTCAAGCGTCTTCTGTGCTACTTGTAACGCCCTTACCATCAACTCCTCAGAACTCATCTCTGCCTATCCACTGATATAACCGCCGTGCTTGCGGATTGATGGAAAAACTTCTGAGGTCACCCATTTCTTGAAAGCTTTCGCATTCGGTAAGTGCTCGAGAGAATAAGACTATAAAGCCCAGACTCGTTGATGATAGTCAATTCTTGACTTCCTCCAAGAGTGTCATATTTTGTTACTCCCTTGTGTCACCTGCTAACTGTTCAACTGCTTCATCACATCATCGCAAAACAGAAAGTAAATCCCCTTGGGCGATATTCTCATTCCTGAGATGGTAAAGGATATTCCGCTAATTGACTTAACTTCTTTCAGCCCATCAACATATCCAAGACTAATCAAGCTAGAAAGGATGTACTGGTAATATTTCTCACCAATGCACAAACTTTCAGAAGATAGCAATGTAAAATCAATATCTTTATCACTCTTTAGGCACTCGTATAGATAAGTCAAAATCTTATGAACAATTACAAAATAATCGTTACTAGCCATACGCATTACCTCTTTTCTTTTTTACGCTTTTCTGACTCCATCCAACGCGTATACTCCTCCAAAAAAGCCTTATCTATTCTCTCTTGCTCTTCTGGTGACACTTTTCTTACTTCTCCAACTGTTATCCCTTTAGGTATATCAATGCGTTTTAGCCACTTCTTATCCTCTTCACTGAGACCACTATGGACAATCTCTTCCTTTTCCTCGAAGCTCAATTCTCCACTCAACCACTTTTTCTTTTGCTCCTCTGTTATCATGTTACTTCCTCCAAACCACAAGTGCTTTAATTCTTAATCTAATACCACATTATAATTTTTTCACTTGGCAACTGCTTAGTATTTCTAAAAAATTTCACTGCATGATTTGCATGACTTTTACACCACTCATATCCTTCAGGGTATACAACAACAGAATCTTTTTCGCCTCGTGAATATACAATTGTTCCTGGAGTTGTGCAATCTTCAGGATAAAAATCACACCTAACAATGTCACCTTTTTCTCTTATATTTCTTAATTCTACCATAAAACTCCTCCGCCTCCTTGCCATAATTATATACTTCTGAAGTTTTCTTATGTGCTTCTGCTTGCGAAAGTCCTTTTTTCATTAAGTCTTTTTCCATAATAATCTCGTGGTTAATCAATGTAAAATCATGTGATTCCGGCTTCCCTTGCATTAACCTTTGCCAACTTTGAGCCATCATAAAATCTGGATCAAATCTTGCAATTCTTCCCCCTCCTAAGTCATGCTCGTCAATAAAAATATAATTTTTAATTGCTTGAATTTCCTCTTTACTTCTACCAGTTGTTCTAGCAATTTTAGTTACATCTGTCTTCATAGTTCTTACTAAAGCATAATACCTTTCCGCATGCTCATCCGCTTCCGTACTATTTGGATCTCGTGCACCACTCACAGCTCCTGACTGTATTATATCGTTATTACCATTCCCCTTCAATACTTTTTTACCTCATAGCTGACAAAGCACCGGCAATTGATGTCCTCCCCCGCAACGCCACTCATGCCAGGACTGCTGTTGCCCCAGATGGGAGCTGAAATGGCTCATTGACAAGCACGCTCTGACCTTCCATCTTCACATGGTTGTATTGACCATTGCTGGTATGCTTCCATCCTTTCTTGGTCTTTCTTACACTGTTTGGACGGACTCGTTCGTCCTTCATCGTGTGCCACACCTTCACGATTTCAAAACCAGCGGGAGCAAGCTTTGATACTAAGTCACTTGCTGCGTCATGGTTTCCCTGTTCTCGAACTCGATGGGCTTCTGTTCGAACAATACGCACTGACTTAGCATAGCTTCCACCTGTACCGTTATCACCAATCAAAGCCTTTTGTACTCGCTTAGCCATCGTATCGAATCGGTCTCCGACGGATAACCCAATGCCCACCGCCTGCTTAATCCCATAAATGATATTTGCTCGATTTCGCTCTAGCTGTGTAGGTAAACTTAATCCGTGAATCGGATTGTTGACAGCCGCCCTTAAGGAACGAACACTTGCAAAAGTAGATGCTAGGTCTTGATTATCCACAGCCTTTTCTACTGCCTGAACCATTCTACTGTAGACATTAGAATAGGTCTGTTCAACTGTCTCTGTAATCAACCTCTGCTCTACCAATGTGACATCATTCATCCTCGATTGGACTTCCTGTAGTAATCTGGCATCTAAGGCATTCTTGTGTAGCTGAGCATAAGTTAACAGTCCATTTTCATCAGCATAGTTGGCATACATATCGCCCAGACTAAAACTATAAACTTTTCACTGATTTAAAGGTGACAACTGGATATTAAAATCTACTCTGTCCAAAAAAGCAAAAAGCCCACAAGCATCACTGCTTGCAGGCTTATCTTCCAGCTCATAGCCGGACTCGAACCGGCGACCTACTCATTACGAATGAGTTGCGCTACCAACTGCGCTATATAAGCAAAAAGTGAACCATTCAGGTTCACTTAATGACCGATCCGGGAATCGAACCCGGGTTTACGCCGTGAGAGGGCGTCGTCTTGACCGCTTGACCAATCGGCCTAAATGCTCAGGTAGTATAGCATAATGGTATACCTATGTCAACTATTTTAATCAAAGTTCTTTGGAGTGACCGATCCGGGAATCGAACCCGGGTTTACGCCGTGAGAGGGCGTCGTCTTGACCGCTTGACCAATCGGCCTAAGTACTTTGACTTTAAAAATCTCGAGGCGACAAGATTCGAACTTGCGACCTCAGCGTCCCGAACGCTGCGCTCCACCAAACTGAGCCACGCCTCGTTACCTGTGTAAGTATAGGATAATTTTCTGAATTTGTCAACCATTTTTGAAAACTTTTTTATCAAAAAATAGAATTCTCAAAAATGCGATTAACCTGCACTTTTAAGAATTCTATTCCCTCATCTTTGTCTCAAACTTAATGTTGTCTCTGTAATATTAATTAGTAAATTAGAATATTAGTATCTTCGTATCTCTCTAACTACTCTAATCCCTTTAAATCTGACTTGTCATACAATCTAAGCATAGGTGTTGTAAACTGTCCTGATGAATCAACGAGTCCTTCTGGAAGCACATCAAGCTTTTCTACATTCAATCTGCCATTTGCAATAGTCAATCTCTCATAAATCGTATCTGGTCCATTAGAACTGTAGCGATACAAGCAACTATGATCTGGAGATTCACAATATCCCGTTCTCAAATCTCCTGCTTCCGTACCCAATTGCACTGGATTTCCATCTGTTCCAATCGTATAAAACACAGCATCACAACTTGGATTTCCAATATAATGCAAGATTAACTCTGGAATTCCATCATTATTCATATCATAGACATTATAACCATATTGATCAACTCCAATGTTTTCACCCGATTCAAAGACATGATTGGAATCTGCCATTGTATTGACTAAATTGCGATAAATTGCCTTATAAGCAGTCGAAGAAGCTACTGCCATTGTAGTTTCCTGTGCCTGTGCACTTTGTGATTCACTGCCTTCACTGCCATTTGCACTGGATTCTGCCGAAGAAGTTCCCGAAGCTACAACTGCTGCAGAAGAAGTCTCATCCTTTTTTTCACCCTTGCTGTTTTTATCAGCATCAACAGCACTCGCACTCTGACTTTCTTCCTTGACAACAGCATCGGCCACCTTATGAGAATTCCTATCTTTCCAAACCTTTGCTGCAAAAACAATTCCACACAGACAAAGAATAGCTATAATGATCCAAGGCCATTTTCTTCTCTTTTTCTGTTGATTAACAAGTGCATAGAAGTCTTCTTCTCCATCATCATCTTCATCATTCTTGTCTTCGTTGAGTACAAATGATGGCATATCTACCTCTTGATCATCATCATCTAAAAGTTGTTGTGTGCGTCTTGCCACAAATTCTTCTTCATTGAGATTTTCGTAATCGGAGCGATGAAACTCCTCCTCATATGCATCTGTATACTCTTCCTCAAAGTCTTCCCCATCGCTTGCATCATCTTCTTGCTCACCTTGGCTTTTCTCTGTATCCTCAGTATATTCTGAATCGTCTTCTAAATCGCCATCTCCCTCGTCCATATAATCCTGCGTCGGCTCATCACCATTTTCATAGCTATACCAAGCATCCGTAGATGTAATTTCTACAGTTGCTGTAGCCTCTACCGTAGATGTCTCTGAATGATCTGAATTTGCGGAATTTGCCACTTTTGCACCCGTCATTTCACTAGATGCTTCCTCATTGGCGGACTCGGCAGTTGATTCTGCAGTACTAATCTTTGTAGCCTCTGATTCCTGCTCATGACGTTTTGACCTTCTCCTTTTTGCATGATAGGCTTCCACCGGCTGAACAGAATCTTCTTGCTCCTTCTTTGCCTTCTTACTCTTTACATTTCCTTGGATGTATTGTGCTGGCTCATCATCCATATTTTCTTCTTTTGGCAACTCAATTTGTTCTTGCTCACCTTCAGCTACAGACTCATTCTGAGAAATTGGCTCTTTACTCAATGGCACTGTATCGAATGTACTTTCTGCATCGGCTGTGCGATCCATATTCTCTATATTGTCTGTGTTGCCTGTGCGATCCACATTGCCCATGCCATCTGTACTATTTGTGCTATCCACACTTTCTACATTGCCTGAGCTAGCTGTCTTTTCTGTCTTTTCTGTATTTTCTGCATGAGCCACATCCACTTTGGCAGCCACATTTGCTTTTTCGCTCTTATTCGACTCATTGACAGCTTTGGAATGTGTTTCAACTTCTTTCGGTTTTTCCATCTTTTCTGACGCATTTTTCTCCGATATACTTTCCTTAACCGTCTCTGTCTGTTTCTTTACTTCCACATCATTTGTATTTTTTGCAGTTACAAATGGAAGAACCGAACTCAATTGTTCCTTGATCTCCTTCAAAGCTTGTGGAGAACGCTCACTGTGCAACAACCAAGCAAAGTAGCTAATTGGATTCATTCCGAATAAATCAATTTCTCCATTATCGCGCATACGCTTAATTTCTGAAATTATCTTATTCTTTGCAGAGTAGAGAATATCCTTAACCTTCTTTTCTGGCATAGCAAGATGCTGTGATACCTCAGACAATCGCCTTCCTTGAACATAAAAAAGTGCTGTTGCCTCTGCATCGGTTTCTTTAATCTGGCTAAACACACGATCAATCAAATTTGTTGCCACATTAGGATCAATCCTTGATTCTTTTGATGGATCAGAGCCATCATCTTTTCCAGACCAAAGTTTAATATCAAGTGGTGAAAGCGTCTCATCCTTTGCACTCTCATCACTAATCACTTCCACAATGGTACTTCTCAATACTTTTTGGGCGTCAAACTTCGATAAGTCTGCATCTTTTGCTACTGAAAAAAACTTGACATAGATTTCTTCAATACAGGCCTCTACATTCTTTCCCAAAATCTTCTTTCCCACAAATGCACGAACATAACCTTCTGTTGTGCTATAGATGTCATCTAATGCTGACGCATCCCCTGAAAGAAGTCTTTGTACTAACGCATTCAATTCATTATTCATACAAATTAGCGTTCCCCTTTCCCAAAACTCTACTTACATAATATATCATTTTACTAAATAATGTCAAATATTGATATTTGGTCACTCTGAGGAAGATTTCCAAGTAAACCTAATTTGTCCATTTGTTCACAAATTGTCTTATTTACCTTTGCTCTGTTCATAAAATCGTCCTTAGAAATAAATTCTCCCCTAGCCGCAGCTTCGACAATCTGCCTGGCCACTGACTCTCCCAAACCATCAATGCTTGTCAGTGCTGGCATAATTTTTTTATTTTCTGTCACCTGAAAGCGAACAGCCTGTGCCTTATAAATATCAATGGGTTCAAATTCATATCCTCTCGCATACATTTCCTGTGCAATACGCAAATCTCTAGCGGTATCTTCTTCCTTTGCTGTGGCATCAGATTTATTTTTAATTTCCATATAAGCCCGTTCAACCTTTTCCTTGCCAAAGCACATCAATTCATAGGAAAATCCTGTTGCTCGAATAGAAAAATAAGCCGTATAGTACTCCAATGGATAGTAAATTTTACAATATGCAATGCGCCAAGCCATCATAACATATGCTGCTGCATGGGCCTTTGGAAACATATACTTAATTTTTTTGCAAGATTCAATATACCACTTTGGAACATCTGCCGCAATCATATCTTGCTCGTACTCTGGGCTTAGTCCCTTTCCCTTTCGCACGGATTCCATAATTTTAAAGCTCTCGCCCTCTTCCATTCCCTGACCAATTAAATAGATCATAATGTCATCTCTTGTGCAAATGGCCGTTCGAATAGTCGCCTTTCCTTCTTGAATCAATGTCTGTGCATTGCCAAGCCACACATCTGTACCATGAGAGAGGCCAGAAATGCGCACCAAATCAGAAAGTCCCTTTGGCTTTGCATCAATTAACATCTGCATAGCAAAATCTGTGCCGAATTCTGGAATTCCCAGTGCTCCAAGCTTACACCCCATCAAATCCTCTGGCTTTACACCAAGGGCATCTGTATTTTGAAAGAGTGTCATTGTCTCCCTCGAATCAAGAGGAATATCCTTTACAGGATCAATACCAATTAAATCCTGTAACATACGAATCATCGTTGGATCCTGATGTCCCAAAATATCAAGCTTTAATAAATTGTGGTCAATTGCATGATAATCAAAGTGTGTGGTAATGATTTTTGTTGTCATATCATTTGCTGGATGTTGGACTGGCGTGAAAGTATAAATTTCCTCTCCATGAGGCAAAACAATAATTCCGCCTGGATGTTGTCCGGTCGTCCTTCGAACGCCAACACAGCCCTGCGTGATTCGATTGATTTCGCATTTTCTCTTGACCTGGCCATGCTCATCAAAATACTTCTTTACATATCCATAGGCTGTCTTCTCGGCCAGTGTTCCCACAGTTCCTGCACGGAAAGTATGTCCCTGTCCAAAAATAACTTCAGTATAATCATGAGCTTTTGGTTGATATTCTCCCGAAAAATTCAAGTCAATATCAGGCTCTTTGTCTCCCTTAAATCCCAAAAAAGTTTCAAATGGAATATCAAAGCCATCCTTTTTTAACTTCTTTCCACACTTTGGACAAATTTTATCTGGCATATCACAACCTGCCATCCCCGAAAATTTCTTTACTTCCTCTGAATCAAAGTCCACATATTTACAATCACAATAATAGTGTGGTGGCAAGGGATTGACCTCGGTAATTCCTGAAGTATAGGCAGCAAAGGACGAACCAACCGATCCTCTTGACCCCACAAGATAGCCATCTTCATTGCTCTTTTCCACCAACTTCTTTGCGATAATATACATAACGGCAAAGCCATTTTTAATAATAGAATTTAGTTCTTTTTCAAGTCTGGCTGTCACAATTTCTGGCAAGTTCTCGCCATATTGCTCATGTGCTTTTGCATAGCAAGATTGTGTCAATAACTCATCTGAATTTTCAATGACAGGAGGACATTTATCAGGGCGAACTGGCGGAAAATCCTCCACCATATCTGCAATCATTCTCGAATTTGTCACTGCGACAGCATAGGCATCTTCTGGTCCTAAATAATGAAATTCTTCAATCATTTCATTGGTTGTTCTCAAATAGAGGGGCGGTTGATGATCTGCATCTGTAAATCCCTTCCCTGCCAAAATAATTCTGCGGTAAATTTCGTCTTCAGGATTTAAAAAGTGAACATCACAAGTGCCAACTACTGGCTTATTTAGGGATTTTGCCAATTCTACAATCTTTTTATTGATTTTTTGAATATCCTCTCTCGACTCAATGGCATAGCGATCAGATGCAATCATAAATTCATTGTTGCCTATTGGTTGAATTTCAAGATAATCATAAAATTCAGCAATCTTTCGGATATCCTCCTCCTCTTGCCCATCCAAAATTGCACGAAATAGCTCCCCTGCCTCACAGGCACTTCCAATAATCAATCCCTCTCTATATTTTTGCAATACAGACTTTGGAATTCTTGGTCGTTTCGCATAGTAGTTAAGATGCGAATAAGAAATTAATTTATATAAATTGATTCGCCCAATTTCATTTTTTGCTAAAATAATGATGTGATTGGTGTTCATCTTCTTGATGCGCTCTTGGCTCACCTTGGCCAATCCCTCAACATCCTTGAGTAACAAAATATTTCTTTCCCTGAGCATCTGTGCCAATTTTAAAAAGATTTCTGCTGTACACTCTGCATCATCCACGGCACGGTGATGGTTTTCTAGGGAAACATCGAGAGCTTTTGCCACAGTGTCAAGCTTAAATCGTCCGAGCTGTGGGAGCAAAATTCTTGCTAAAGTCACGGTATCCACAATGGTTGGATCATAGGTATACCCTATTCGCTTGGCATTGGTCGCAATAAATCGAGTATCAAAACCTGCATTGTGTGCCACCACAGCAAAGTCCTCACAGAATGCCAAAAATTTTGGCAATACTTCCTCAATCAGTGGAGCATCCACCACCATAGAATCATTGATGCTTGTCAATTCCTCAATTTGAAACGGAATTGGAATCTGTGGATTGATAAATGTTGAAAAGCGATCTACAATCTTTCCCTCTACAATCTTTACGGCACCAATTTCAATAATGCGATTTTGTGTGGGTGAAAATCCTGTAGTCTCAATATCAAATACAACAAATCCATCATCTAGGGACACTTCTTTTGGATTGACCACCACTTCCTTTAAATCATCTACCAAATAGCCCTCCACACCATAGATAATTTTGGGTGGATTTTTCATCTTTTGCACTGCATGATAGGCATCTGTAAATCCCTGAACATTTCCATGATCAGTAATGGCAATGGCTTCCATTCCCCAATCGGCGGCCTGCTTAATAATTTCTGCTGCACTGCTGACACCATCAAAGTCGCTCATTTTCGTGTGGCAATGCAATTCCACTCTCTTTACTTGAGCATCATCTGTTCGAATATTTTGACCAAAAGCATCACTTTTTTTAATTCCTCGAACAAAGGAAATAATCAATTCACTGTCAAATTTATCAATATTCGTTGTTCCCTTTAATTTAATAAAATTTCCTTTGACCAGTGCCGCATGCAACACAGGAACATCCTCTTCCTTTGCAAAAATTTTTACCTGTATGGAATCGGTAAAGTCCGTCAACGAAAAGATAAACATTGTCTTTCCTGAGCGCTCAAAAAATCGTTCATCTAACTCAACAATCTTTCCATGAACAACGATTTCTCCCATCTCTCCCTCAACTTGAGATAGCGGAACAAATTGATCTTCAAAATCACGCCCAAACAATACATCCGGATTCTTGCTCCTAGAGATATATTCCTTCTTTTTGCCGGAACTTTTTGCCGTTTTTTTCTCAGAAACCTCTGTTCTCTTTTCTTGATCTACTCCATTTTCTAACTTTTCTTTTATAACTCGATCACCCCCATTCTCCCTACTATTTTCGTCCTTGCTTTGAATTTTTCTCTCTATATGAGCAATATAGTGAGGTCTCAATTCACAATCCACCCCACAACGCTCAAAAAAGATTTTTTCCACAATACGAATAAATTCTGGAACAATGGCTTCGGAAAGTTGCGTTCGCTCCACACTAAATTCCATAATGCGTTCACCAACAAATACCACCTCTGCCTTTTTAAGAATCAAATATTGGGCAATGCTGTATTCTCGCAACTCAAGTAAAATACTTTCCTTGTAGGCATCATAGAGATTTTTGGGCGTATATTGCTCAGAAAGTCGAAAGTTCTCCAAAATTTTTATTTGAATTTTCTTGGTCGGAAAAATTTGTCGCTTAATTATCCCCTCCAAATCAAAGATAATCCTTTTCTCCACTAATATATCTGATGAAACATAGATTCTCATCTTTGAGCCTTCTTTATTGGCACTCACCTTTTCCACTTGGATGTGTTCTAGTAGCGCCCTTGAGATATGTTCCATCTGCAATGTCGGAAAAACCTCCAAAAAACTCTTCATTTATGACTGTCCCCTTGACATTTGATCAAGCTCCTCTTTTAGAGCTGACAAAAGTTGATGCTCTGGTACCTTCTTGATCACTACACCTTTTTTGATCAATAGTCCCTCTCCAATGCCACCAGCAATGCCAATGTCGGCTTCCTTTGCCTCTCCAGGTCCATTGACCACACAACCCATCACCGCGACCTTGATATCCATTTCATAGCCAGCAACCAAATTTTCTACTTGATTTGCTAGGGAAATCAAATCAATACTTGTTCGCCCACAGGTCGGGCAAGATACAACCTCAACACTGCCCTTTCTCAAGCCCAATGTCTTTAAAATTAATTTTGCACAAGTCACTTCCTCCACAGGGTCACCTGTCAAAGAGACTCGAATCGTATCCCCAATACCTTGATATAAAATAATTCCAAGGCCAACACTTGACTTAACCGTTCCACGCTGAATGGTCCCTGATTCTGTAATTCCCACATGAAGCGGGTAGTCTGTCTTTGTTGAAATTAGCTCATGTGCACGAATACACATCAAGACATCAGAAGATTTAATGCTAATGACCAAATTTTGGTAACCCAAATTTTCAATGATCCTTACCTTATCCAGTGCTGATTCCACTAATCCCTCTGCTGTCACACTGCCATATTTTTCAATCAAATGCTTTTCTAGTGAACCCGAATTTACACCCACACGAATGGGAATGTTTCTCTTTTTACAGGCATCTACCACCATCTGAATTCTTTCCAAATTTCCAATATTTCCTGGATTAATGCGAATCTTATCCACTCCATTTTCAATTGCAGCCAGTGCAAGACGGTAGTCAAAGTGAATATCAGCCACCAAAGGAATATGAATTTGTTTTTTAATTTCTTTAATGGCTGTAGCGGCCTCCATTGTCGGAACCGCCACTCGGATAATTTCACATCCTGCTTCCTCGAGACGCAAAATCTGATCCACTGTCGCCTGTACATTTTCTGTCTTTGTATTGCACATACTTTGAATTAAGATTGGATGACTTCCACCAATCACTCGGTTTCCAATATGAATTTCTCTTGTCTTCATCTTTTTCTCCTAAAAGCCAACTAGTCGTCGAACATCATTAAACATCACAAAGACCATAAATAGCATGAGCAAAGCAAACCCAATCAAATGGACCATTCCCTCGGCCTTTCGATTGACTGGTCTTCCAAGAATTCCTTCAATAATCAAAAATAAAATTCGACCACCATCAAGGGCTGGCAGTGGCAACAAATTCATTACACCAAGGTTTGCACTCAATAAAATCATCATATTTGCAATGCTCAACAGTACCACACCCACACCATAGGCACTAGATTCCTTGACTGTATCACCAATCATATTGACAATGCCCACTGGTCCACTGATTTCATTGGCCTTTACTTTTCCCTTAATCATATAGGCTAAGCTCTCTAGGGTGCTCGTGATGTTATACTTTACTTCATAGGCCGAATACTTTACAATCTCCATCGGTCCTTTTACTGGAACTCGTCCACCGGAACTTGAAATTCCAATCATATATTGGTTGTACTTTTCATTGAGCTTTGGATGAATTGTAAAATCAAGTTTTTTCCCTTGCCGATTGACAGTGACATCCACATCCTTGCCCGGATGCATATACAAATATAAAGTCAAATCTCTATAAATAACCACTCGATGGCCGTCAATCGCTGTAATTACATCCCCTGCTTCAATGCCAGCTTCCTTTGCAGGATAGCCATCAACCACCTCGGACACCTCCGACTTATCAATGCCCACGGCACCAATGACAATCATTGCCATAAAAAAGGCCAAAATAAAGTTAAACAGCGGTCCTGCAAAAATTGTGGCCAATCGCCTTGGCACAGACACTGAGTTAAAACTTCCCTCGACACTTTCTTCATCCTCATCTTCCCCCAGCATCATACAAGAGCCACCAAGGGGCAATAATTTTAGCGAATATCTTGTCTCCTTCCCCTGTCTTGACAAAATTCTAGGTCCCATTCCCACAGAAAACTCAATGACCTTGATTCCTGATTTCTTTGCCACAATAAAATGTCCAAATTCATGAAAGGTGACAATCACACCAAAAATGATCAATGCAAAAATTATACTCATCTATATCCATCCATTCTCTAAGTCTTTTTCTGTCTCCAATTGTATGCTCAATATATCACAAACACTTGGATTTTGGATTAACTTGTGATGATCCATCGCTGTGCGAATCATCCTTGTAATGTCTACATAACGAATCTTTCCATCCAAAAATTTTGCGACTGCATATTCATTAGCCGCATTCAATACCGTTGGCATACTTCCGCCAATTTTGCAGGCTTCAAAGGCATACTTTAATCCCTCAAACACCTCCATATCAGGTCGAGCAATTGTGATCTCACTGAGTCTAGTAAAATCTAATCTCTCTCCCAAAAGCTTTCGCCGATTCGGATAATAGAGGGCGTATTGAATGGGTAATTTCATATCTGGTGTGCCAAGCTGAGCCATCACGCCACCATCTTGAAACTGAACCATAGAGTGAATAATCGACTGCGGTTGTACTACCACTTGAATATTCTCTGGCTCAACAGAAAATAGCCATTTTGCCTCAATGACCTCTAGTCCCTTATTGACCATGGTCGAAGAATCAATCGTAATCTTTTTTCCCATACTCCAATTCGGATGGTGTAAGGCATCTTGTAAGGTCACTTTTTCCAACTGGCTTTTTGTGTAATCTCGAAATGGTCCGCCTGAAGCTGTCAATAAAATCTTTTCAATGGGATTATTTTCATTGCCCTGAAGACATTGAAAAATAGCACTGTGCTCCGAATCCACTGGAAGAATTTGCACTTTTTTCTCCTTGGCCAGTGGCATAATGATATGCCCTGCACAAACTAAAGTTTCCTTATTTGCCAGTGCAATATCCTTTCCTGCCTCAATGGCCGCCACGGTCGGCTCAATGCCAATCATACCAACTACTGCGGTCACAACAACATCGGCCTCGGCAATGACTGCCGCCTGAATTAACCCCTCCATGCCAAAACCAATTTCACAATGTATATCTGTCAATCGCTCTTTTAGCTCTTTGGCATCGTTTTCTTTCCAAATTGCTGCAAATTTTGGGCGAAATTCTCGAATTTGCTTTTCCAACAAATCAACATTTTTTCCCGCAGTCAATGCTACGACACCAACATCTCCATTTGCTCGCACGACTTCTAATGTCTGTGTTCCAATTGATCCTGTGGAGCCAAGTATTGCTATCTTTTTCATATCACTCCTCCAATTCATTCTCGCTATCCCAAAAACATCACGGCAAAAAAGACAATTGGTGCTGTAAATAGCATGCTATCAAAGCGATCCAAAATCCCACCGTGACCTGGAATGAGATTTCCATAGTCCTTTATCTCATGATTTCGCTTGATTGCTGATGCGGCTAAATCGCCAATCTGTGAAACTATGGCACCAAGTGCACAGCCAACTGTACAAGCTAGAAGCGGATTTTCCACCTCTACCATATAGTTCCTTACAAAGTTTGCATAAATATACGCAATCAACGCTGCTCCACAAACTCCACCAATACAACCTTCTAACGATTTTTTCGGACTTAATTTTGGGGTCACCTTATGTTTTCCAATCAACATTCCAACTGCATAGGCACAGGTATCACTTCCCCAACTCGAAATCAAAATCAACCACGCCAAGAGCTTTCCATCTTTGAGTGCCCTTGTCTGATAGAGAAAGGAAAATAACACTGCCACATAAAACAGCCCAAAAAAACTCGCTGTGATTTCTTCTGTCTTATACTCTGGAAAGGTAAATACATAGATGACCATCTCCAAAAGAAGCATCACAACAAATAAAATCACCTCATATTCTGAAGAAATTTTAAAATACAAGAGTGCATAGTAAACCACTGCACCAATGTATCCAATCCAAGACACTGCCTTTTTTTCAATCTTTAGTACTCGATAAAGTTCAAACATCCCAATCAAAGAAATCAACAGGGATATCGCCCAAAGTGGCAGTCCTCCCACAAAGATAAAAACGATTGCCAAAATGAGAAGAACAATTCCACTTACTAATCTGGTCCAAAACATTATCTGCCTCCAAACCTTCTCTCTCTTTTATTATACGCTGCAATCGCATTTTGCAACTCTTCCTCATCAAAATCTGGCCACAATACATCCGTCACATAGATTTCGCTGTAGGCCAGTTGCCAAAGCAAGTAATTAGATAATCTCAACTCTCCACTTGTGCGAATTAATAAATCTGGATCAGGAAGACCTGCTGTATCGAGGTGATCGGCAACAAATTGTTCAGTAATCCCTTCTACATCATAGGGACTTTCCCTGTACTCCTTAAGCATTTTCTGAACCGCACGACGAATTTCATCTCGGCCTCCATAATTGATGGCAATCGTAAATGTCATTCCTGTGTTGTCCTTTGTTGTCTCCACCAACTTGTCAATGCCCTCGATGATATCTGCGTCAAATCTTCGCTTATCACCAATCATCTTTACACGCACATTTTTTTCCGCAGCAATCTTTAACAGTCTCTTCATATAGAAGCGGAATAGTTTCATCAATGCCCCCACTTCTTCGGCACTTCTCTTCCAATTTTCTGTAGAAAATCCATATACTGTCAAATAGTCGATTCCCGTCTTTGCACAGACAGTAACCATTTTTTCCAAGGTCTCACAACCAGCCTTATGCCCCATTGCCCTTGGCAAAAGTCGCTTCTTTGCCCATCTGCCATTTCCATCCAAAATAATGGCCACATGTTTTGGAATTACCATATTTTCCTCCCTACTGATATAGGATTGGGCAGGCCATATTGCCTGCCCAAATCATTTACTGATTCCACTATACGATAGCATATCCTACACTGATATTAGTGTATAATTATACTGTCATAATTTCCTTTGACTTATTCTCAATTGTCTTGTCAATCTCTTCAATGGCCTTGTCTGTAAGCTTTTGTACTTTATTTTCGCCATCTTTTAAATCATCCTCAGAAATCTCAGATGCCTTCTCCATCTTCTTAATGGCATCTACTGTATCTCTTCTGATGTTTCTCACGGCAACTTTGGCTGCCTCGCCCTTTTTCTTTACTTCTTTTACAAGCTCCTTGCGTCGATCCTCTGTCAGCTCTGGAAAAATCAATCGCACAGTCGTGCCGTCATTTGTTGGATTAATCCCCAAATCTGACATATTAATTGCCTTTTCAATCTCCTTCAATAGAGATTTCTCCCAAGGTGCAATCATAATCATTCTTGCCTCTGGCACAGAAATATTGCCCACCTGTTGGATTGGTGTTGGTGTACCATAGTAATCTACCTTAATCTTATCTAATACATGGGGATTGGCACGACCTGCACGAATGGTTGCGTAATCATCCTGCAATACATTAATCGTCTTATCCATCTTTTCTTGACACAATTTAATTTTCTCTTGCATATTCATCCTCCTAGACAGTTACCACTGTTCCATTTATTTTTCCTACCATTGCATTTGCAATGGAATTTTTCTCATTTAAATCAAATACTGCCAATGGCATCTTATTTTCCATACACATTACAGTTGCTGTCAAATCTACAACTTGAAGTTTTTTGTCAAGCACTTCTTGAATGCTAATGGTCTCATACTTTTTCGCATTTGGATCAAGCTTTGGATCTGCAGTGTAGATGCCATCAATGCTCTTGGCTAAAAGAATCATTTCTGCATCAATCTCAATTGCCCGAAGAGCAATTCCTGTGTCTGTAGAAAAATATGGATGACCTGTTCCACCACCAAAGAACACAACCTTTCCCTGCTTAAAGCACTCATTGACCCTATCCTTTGAAAAAAGTTCAGTCATCGTTCCACAGGCAAATGGAGAGAAAATGGCTGTCTCCATTCCCTCGCTGCGAAAGATTTCTGACACATAGATGCAATTCATAATCGTTGCCAACATTCCAATTTGGTCTGCCTTTGTGCGGTCAATCGCCTCCGAAGTTCTTCCTCTCCAATAATTTCCACCGCCAATGACAATGCCAACTTCGACTCCCTGCTTTACACTGGCCAATACCTGCTGTGCAACATCTCGAACAGTGGCCTCATCATAGCCACTGCCTTTTCCTGCTGCAAGTGCTTCTCCACTCAATTTGAGCATAACTCGCTTCATCTTCTATATCTGCCTCACATTCCTTCTTATTTCGAATTCTTTAATTACACAATTCGCATATATACAAGAAAAAGTATAACATAAGAATAAAAATTTGAAAAGATAGCAAGAACAAGCATCTACGCTCAATTCTCGCTATCTCTTCTTTTCTACACCTGAACAAATTTTCCATCATTCATTACATATTGTTTCTTACAATACTTTGCCACCTTTTCATCATGAGTGACAATCACCAAAGTCTTTCCCTCTCGATTTAATTCCATCAACAATGCCATAATGTCCTCTGTTGTCTTAGAGTCTAATGCCCCTGTCGGCTCGTCACAAAGCAGAATATCCGCATGATTGACTAAGGCTCTGGCAATGGCAACTCTTTGCTTTTGTCCTCCAGAAAGCTTTGCTGGCACAGCTTTTGCTCTATGCACAATTCCAAGCCTTTCCATCAACTTCATTGCTCGCTCTATCTTCTCCTTTTTGGACAATTTTGTATATTCCAATGGCAACATTACATTTTTTAATGCACTATAGTGAGAGATAAGTGCAAAGTCTTGTACAACAAAACCAAATTTCTCATTGCGAAGTTTTGCCTTCTCCGTTACTGAAAACTTATAAAAAGCTAATAAACTTTTATGTTTCATTCCTACTTCATCGAGTATGCTTTCATACTGAATAAATTCAAATACTAATTACAAGTTCTTGTACTCTCCGTAGGCGTCAATTCCCGATTAACATTCGGTACATATCTGTAATAACTTTAAAGTGTTACACTACAGATTGTTTTAAAACATTCTCTCCATACTGCTTTAGATTCAAACTTGCTTGAAAATCTCTATCTATGATGTTTCCACATTCACATTTATAAATTCTGTCAGACAGTTTCAAATCTTTTTTAATATTTCCACAACAACTACATAGTTTAGAACTTGGAAAGAATCTGTCTGCTATAATGACTGAAATATTATTCCAGTTAGACTTATACTCAATCTGCTTTCTAAATTCATAAAAGCATTGTTGTTGTACTGCTTTGGATAAATGCTTATTTTTCATCATTCCACTTACATTCAAATCTTCCATACAGATAAAACTTGGTTTTCGCTTTATGATTTCAGATGTTGTCTGATGTAAGTAGTTTTGACGAATATTTGTTAATCGTTTTATTACTTTTAAAAGTTCTTTTTCTCTTTTTATTATGTTACTTGTTTTACAATAACTGCCTCCTTTCTTATTTTTCTCATATCTTCTTGATATTGAACGCTGTAACCTGCGTTTTTTCTTTTCTATTTTTCTTACTTTTTGTGTTTTATTTATGTTCTTATAAGTATTTCCATCAGAACAAACTGCTAAGTTTTTAATACCTACATCAATTCCGACACCATCATTTGATGGAAGATTATTATTGTCATCTACTTCAATTCCAATGGATACATACCAATACAATCCATCATATGTAAAGCGTGGATTTAAGTATTTACAGTTCATTGGTATTCTTTCTTTTTCACAAAGTCTAATCCAATTCAATTTTTGTTTATTTCGTCTTTTACTCATTGAAAATCCTTCTACTTTTACATGAGTATCTGTAAACTGAATTTTACCAGTATCTTGATAAAAAGAAGGAGTTGAATGCTTTTTACTTTTAAATTTAGGATATTTGCATTGCCCTTTGAAAAATTTTTTATAGGCATTACAAGCATCTTTGATTGCTTGCTTTGTTACATTATTACTTACTTCATTTAACCATCTATACTCTGGCAGTTTCTTTAGCTGTGTAAATTCTTTTCGTAATTCATTATCCGATAAGAATTTATTTTTTTGCTTATCGTTCTCTTGTTCCTTTGCAATAGCCCAATTGTAAGCAAATCTCGCACATCCAGCATATTGAAATAGTTTAGTAATCTGTTTATTATTTGGGTATAGTCTGATTTTTATTGATTTTATCATTTTTCACTGTCAACCTCAATTAATTCATTTACTAATTTTCTAGCTTTATTAGCACGTTTGCCTTGTAATTTACAACTAAAAACTGTGATAATTTGAACTAAATCTTCTACAAGCTCTTGCTGTTCTGGTTTTTCTGTATTATCAATTATTTCTATGTCACAATTATATAAACTTGCAACATATTCAACGAATTCAAATCCAAATCTTAGTAGTCTGTCTTTGTAAAGAACTACAACTTTTTCCACTTTATTTTGAGATATACGTTTAATTAATTCTCTTAAACCCTTTTTCTTATAATTAATTCCAGAACCTATATCCGAAATTATTTCATAAGGTTTCCCTTGAGCATTTAGATACAGCTTCATATTCTCTATTTGTCTTTCTAAATCATCTTTTTGTTTATTGCTTGAAACTCTGCAATATCCAATGACAATTCTATTCAAATCAGATTTTATATTCATAACCTGATTTAATTGTTCATGAGAATAATATCTGTATCCATTACTAGACACATGATGTGGATGAAGTTTACCGTTTGCATCCCAATTTCTAAGTGTTTGGGCTGATACTCCTAAAATTCTTGAAAATTCTCTGATAGAATAGTATTTACTCATAATTAAAGTTCTTAAAGCCTCCTTTTCAATATTTATATTTTATTCTATCATTAAAACTTATAAAAATCAACACATATTTATAATTTTTTTATAAATTACTCTTAACAGTTGTTAGCCTTCATGGAATACTCCGCAATATTCTTACCAAAAAGATGATAGTCCCCTTCTGTGGCAACATCTAAAATCCCAAGAATATTGAGCAATGTACTCTTTCCCGATCCAGATGTTCCCATAATGGCAACACTCTCTCCACGCTCAATCTGCAAAGACACATGATCCAAGGCATATACTGGCTCATCTTCTCCATATATCTTGCATATATTGTTTAGTTCAATGATTTTATCCATTATCTCACTCCTCGCAATGTATCTGTCAATTTTTCAAATTGAATCTTGTGTATCATATAAAGGAACAAAATAATAAAACATCCCAGACATATCAATACTGGCAATAGCAAAAATTCACTTATGCCACACAGGATGGTTGTTACCAATAAGCTCAATACAATCAACAAAAGATTTTCGATAAAAACTCTCCCCCAAATATCTGTTATCCTTGCCCCACATAACAAGTTAATTCTATACTCGTAGGCACATTCAGACACACGGCGAATCACCAAACAAATCATACTGACAAAAGAAAAGATCAATAAAATGCTACCAAACAAACTATATAAAATCATGGTTTCTACATAGTCATTTTCTATAACTTTAATCTGAGAGCTATAATTCACAAAATATCCATCTGTTACTTTCTGTTGGCGCATTACATTTCTGATTTCTTTCAATTCCTTTTCATTATTGACATATAATTGACAGGAATACATTGCTTGATCCATACCATAAACAGAACTCTTATCTACATTCACGGGTATAATTACACTTTTATCCAAAGAAAATGGCTCTTTTTGTTGAGTTGGTCGAACAAATCTTGCTCCCTTTTTCAGGAAAGCCTCGATCTGAATTTTCCGCTACATTTTCACCTTCAACATAATCTTTTATAGCAGAATTGATCTTTAATGCACAAAATAGCTCTTGATCAAATTTGGCCACACTTGGTGTCCAAGATCCAAAAGAAATTATGCAATGTGGAACTTGCAAGAGATTGATCTTATCCAAAATCGTCTCGATAGTAGGATGTTCCTCTGAAAATTGGATACTCCAGTAATCATCTAACAATATCCCATAGTCCTTTTCTGGTTCATGCCACACCTTTGACATTGCTGAAAATCCCAGTGAAAATGTAAACAAACTCATCACCATAATGAGCCATAACATCTTGGCCTTTAAAATTGTATCTCTCATTGTATTCTATTACTTTCTATTTTTTTACCACTGGATAATAACATTTTTTATATTTATTTGTCAACATTTAATATATATATCTATTAGTATTATGATTCTTTTTTACACTTTTTATGGTTACAAAATAACGAAAAGGACTGCAAAAATTCCCTTTTCGCAGTCCTTTTCTATTCTATTCTCCCAAGCCATTGCCTGTATATAGCTCGTAATATTTTCCTTTCTGATCGAGCAACTCATCATGAGTGCCACGCTCAATAATTCTTCCTTGCTCCAGTACCATAATGCAATCTGCATTTTTAACTGTAGAAAGGCGATGGGCAATGACAAAGGTTGTTCTTCCTATCATCAAAGAGTCCATTCCCGTTTGTACAAGTTGCTCTGTTCTTGTATCAATGGATGATGTCGCCTCGTCAAGAATCAGGGCTGGCGGATCGGCAACGGCGGCCCTTGCAATGGCCAGAAGCTGGCGCTGACCTTGAGAAAGACTTCCGCCCTCCCCATTAATTATGGTGTCATAGCCACTTGGCAACTTTTCAATAAAGTCCGATGCGTTGGCAAGTCTTGCCGCCGCCATACATTCTCCATCCGTTGCCCCCTCTCGACCATAGCGAATATTTTCCATAATACTTCCTGTAAACAGTCTGGTCTCCTGCAGTACAATACCCAAACTCTTTCTTAAATCTGCCTTCTTGATATTAGAAATATTAATTCCATCATAGCGGATTTCTCCCTTTTGAATATCATAGAAGCGATTGATCAAATTGGTAATGGTCGTCTTTCCTGCACCAGTTGAACCGACAAACGCAACCTTTTGTCCCTTTTTGGCAAAGAGATTGATGTCATGCAATACCATTTTCTTGTCTGTATATCCAAAGGTGACATCATCAAGAACAACATCGCCCTCCATCAAGGTATAAACTGGCTGATTGGTCTTTGGATCAATATCCTTCCAAGCCCATTGTTCGGTTCTCTCATCCGTCTCTGTAATATTTCCAAATTCATCGACATCGGCATTGACCAAAGTCACATAGCCCTCATCAAGCTCTGGTACACTGTCCATCACCTCATAGATGCGGTCAGCTCCGGCCACAGCCATGGCAATCGCATTGATTTGCTGAGAAATCTGTGCAAACGGCTGATTAAATCCCTTAACTAAGGTAAGAAATGCCACAAGTGTTCCTAGGGTAACACCAAATTTCCCATTAATGGCAATCACTGCACCGATAATCGCACAGATAACATAATTCATATTTCCTAGCTGTGCCACAACTGGCATAAGAATGTTAGCAAAGGCATTGGCCTGATAAGCACTGTCTCGAAGTTCTTCATTGAGTTTTTGAAATCCCTCAATCGACTCCTCTTCGTGGTTAAAAACCTTAATTACCTTTTGTCCACTCATCATTTCTTCAATATATCCATTTAACTTACCAAGACTTTGCTGTTGACGAATAAAATGTTTTCCTGAACTATCTGCAATTTTCTTACTTGTAAAGAGCATCACCGCAACCAAAATCATGGCAATAATGGTCAATGGAATGGAAAGAATGCACATGGTCACAAACATACTTGCAATCATCATTGCTGAATTGATTATCTGTGGAAATGCCTGTCCAATAAATTGACGGAGAGTATCGGTATCATTGGTGTACACCGACATAATATCACCATGAGAATGGGTATCAAAATATTTGATTGGCAATTTTTCCATGTGACTAAAAAGATTTTCTCTCACACGGCGCATCGTTCCCTGACCGACATTGACCATAATTCTTTGATACATATAAGAACATCCTGCACCGATCAAATAGACAATCACAATCTGTGTCATTGCCTTGGCCAGCGGTCCAAAATCAGGTGATGAACGACCAATCATTGGCGTGATATACTTGTCAATTAATGTCTGCATAAAGGCCGTTCCACGCACATTGGCAATGGCCGATACAATAATACCAATAAATACAAATACCATATGAATGCCATAGTGCTGAAATACAAGTTGCACAATACGCTTCATATTTCTTGACTGCATACCTTTTGCAGCCTGCTTTGCCTCTTTTATTTTATCTTCCATTTATGCACCTACCTTATCAAAATCTCCACTGCCTTCCATCTGAGCCTGTGCCACTGCACGATAAATTTCATTGTTCATAAGAAGATTCTCATGTGTATCTACACCACTAATTCTTCCTCTGTCAAGAACAATAATGCGGTCAGCATCTTTTACCGATGAAATGCGCTGTGCAATAATAATCTTTGTTGTATCTGGAATGTCTTCTCTCAATGCCTTGCGAATTTTAGCATCTGTGGCCGTATCCACCGCAGAAGTAGAATCATCAAAGATAATAACCTTTGGCTTTTTTAGCAGTGCTCTGGCAATGCAAAGACGCTGTTTTTGTCCTCCCGATACATTCGATCCACCCTGTTCAATTCTTGTTTCATACTGATCAGGAAAACGTTCAATAAATTCATCTGCACAGGCAATTTTGCAGGCACGAATACATTCTTCATCTGTTGCATTTTTATCGCCCCAACGCAAATTTTCAAGGATTGTCCCCGTAAATAATTCGTTCTTTTGTAGCACAACGGCCACCTTATCTCGAAGTACTGTCAAATCATACTTTCGAACATCGATTCCTCCAACTTTGACCGTTCCTTCCGTTGTATCATAGAGTCGACTAATTAGATTGACTAGAGAAGTTTTTGAACTTCCAGTTCCACCAATAATACCAATGGTTTCACCTGCACGAATATGAAGGTCAATATCACTGAGAACAAATTTCTTTTTGTCCTTCTTTATTTTCCCATAAGAAAAATTGACATTTTCAAAGTCAATACTGCCATCCTTTACTTCCATCACAGCCTGCTCTGGAGAGGTGATATCGGTCTTTTCTGTCAACACCTCAGCTACACGCTCTGCACTGGCTTCTGACATTGTAATCATAACAAAAGTAAAGGATAAGAGTATCAAACTAATAAAAATATTCATTACATAGGCAAATAAACTGGTCAATTCTCCTGTTGTCAAGCTTCCTGCAACAATATAGTGTGCACCAACCCATGACAAAATTAAAATGCAGGCATAGATGGTCAACATCAATACGGGGAGGTTAATCGCTAACTTTGCCTCTGCCCTCACACCCAAATCATAAATTTTTTGAATGCTATTGCCAAATTTCTTAATTTCATAGTCTTCTTTGACGAAGCTCTTGACTACACGAATTCCTTTGACATTTTCTTCCACACTGGCATTTAAATCGTCATATTTGCGAAATAGCTGACTAAAGAGTTTTGTCGCCGACTTCATAATCAGAAGTAAAACTGCTGCAAGAAAAATAATTGCCACCAAAAAAATCAATGCAATTTTAGGACTGATAATGGTTGTCATTACAAATGCTGCAATCATCATTGCTGGTGCACGCATCATCATTCGAATCATCATTTGATAAGAATTTTGAATGTTGGTGACATCCGTGGTCAATCGAGTCACTAGACCTGCGGTTGAATACTTATCAATATTGGAAAAAGAAAATGTTTGTATATTCTTATACATTCCCTCTCTTAAGTTGGCAGCAAATCCACTACTGGCGTAGGCCGCATACCGTCCACAGAACACGCCACAAGTCAATGAGGCTGCAGACAAACAAACCATCACCACACCATAGAAAAATACATTGCCCATATTTCCAGCATTTACGCCCTTATCAAGAATTTTACTCATCATAAATGGAATTAAAATCTCAAAGATAGCCTCCGCAACTATTAAAAATATAGACATATAGGTCGCACTTTTATACTTTCCAATGCGACTCCATAAAACTTTTAGCATAGGACTCCCTCCTTTAAATTTTCATAAATCGTTTGTAGCAGAACAATCAATTCCTCCCTTTCCGCTGGGGAAAGCGGTGCAAGAAGCCTTTTTTCTGACTCCATATGTTCCATTTGAAAATTCTCATGTAAAACATTCGATTTTTCAGTCAATACCACTTGTTTTGAAAATCTTCCCTCCTTAATAATTTTTGTTTGAATAAAGCCTTTGCTCTCCAAACGCTTCAATATTCCCACAGTTGTCGGATGAGAAACTTCCAAATATTGCTCAATTTCTTTTTGTGTGACCATCTTATTCTGATTTTCTCGCAAATATTTTAATACATACATCTGTGACATCGTTAAATCATACTTCTTTAAGACATCATTAAATCTTTTGCTAAGTGCATCATGAATTTGCTTAATTAAAAATCCCGCATCACATTTTCTGTTCATCTTACCTCCTGTCCTTGTAATCAATAAAACAAGTGTAGCGTGCTATATATTAACACGCTACACTTAAAATTGCAATACTTTTTGCCAGCCTACATTGTATTCATCCTCGGCATTCGGCTCGAATGACAACTAAAATAAATCATCTGATATTCCTTAGAAATTTTCTCCAAAAACTTCATCGCCTCACCCATTTTTGAATTGTCGAGATTGACAAATGGATCATCTAAAATTAAAAACGGTTTTTCGACGACATACATCGTTTCAATCAGAGCCATTCGCATACAAAGTCCAATTAAATCCCTATAGCCTTCGCTCATGGAGGAAATCTCTCTCTGTTTTCCTGCACTCCTTAGCGATAAATTTAAGTGATCATCGAGTACAAACTCCTCATTACTTTTTCCTGTAAGCAATGCATAATATTTGTCAAATGCTACTTTTATTGGCTCCATATACTTCGTTCCAAAATTTTTCCTCGCCTCTTCTAAATGTAACTTGCTCTTACACAAGAGGTCATATCGCTCTTTTTCTTCCCTGTACTCCTCCTTCGCTCGCTCATAAAGTGCTTGAATTTCCATTCTCTCATCATAACTTCTTTGTAAGCTATGCATCTCTTCCTTAATACTGGCCAATTCTTGATCATACTTTTTGATCACAGCCATCATCTCAGCTAATTCTCTATTTTCTTTTTCTGGAACAGTCTCTTCCTCTTTCTCGCTCTCGCATCCTGGATTTGCTGCAATAAATTTCTTTAAAATTTCTTCGCTTGTCTGCTTAGTCTTCTTTAAACGGGAAAGCTCTGTCACATCCGAAAGCATCTGATCCAGTTGTGCTACCATATCTTCATTCACTGAAAATCCAGTACTACGCAAATACTTTTCCACTGTATCCACTTTCTTTTGATGTTCTATCTTTAATTTCTCTAATTCTTTCAATTCCTCTCGTTCTTCTTCTGACCATACTTCTTCACTTTGGTCAGGAAGTGAACTCTCTTCTCTCTCTCCCACTAATTCCTTAATCTCTAACAATGCACGAACAAAAAAAAGTAACCCTGCCACTGCTCCGAGCATTGCGGAAATAGAAAAGGCCAAGACAATGCCTCGAAGAGCAACTGCTCCAACCACACAGAGAACAAAAAACAGACCACTGGCCACCAGTTTTAATTTTACCTCAGGCAAAATGCTGACATCAAAGACCTCCTCTGCGTGAGAACGGCTCGGAACTTTATCTGCAAACTTTTGTTCCTTTATATGGATTTCTTCCTGCTCTGGCTGTATTTCATGGGCCATCTGTCGAATGACTTGTAAAATCTCAATTTGTGGCACTGTCTTTGGGAAATCTTTTCGCTTCTTATCATAGTTTTCCTTCGCCCTCGTAAATTCCTCTGTCCGAGCAAGATACTCTTGATGAAGCATTGCTTTCTCTTTTCCTTTTCCCTTCTGTGAAAGCTCAGTAGAAAGTTGTTCCTGTTTAGCTAAACATTGCTTTCTCTTTTCCAGACATTCTTTTTCTTTTTGCTGAAGCTCATCTATTTTCTCTTCAATATCTTGACTCTTTGCCAGAATGGACTCCACCCCTGAGATACTCTTTTCTAATTTATAGAGACTTCCCTCCTTATTTTCTGGGCTCATCTCTAAGATCTTTTCTTGCAATCTCTGCCAAGCCTTCTCATAGTCTTCAATATCTTCTATCTTTTTTGCCACATTTCCAATTCTTTTTTGAATTTGTGTTGTCGCATTGGTTTCACAATCGTCTTGTCCAATAAAAATACTTCTCATAAATGACTCTGCATCAATAGAAAAGACTTCCTCACCAATTTTTTCACTATAATCTACGGACGGCAAATTCTTAATTGCATCATATAGTACAAAGCGATCTTCACTTTTTGTCTTTCCAAAAGTACGCTCAATGCGATATTTTTTCTTTCCCACAGCAAAAGTGAGCTGTCCACCGTAGACACCGCCCTGCCAAGGATCATACTTTTTTCTTTCATTTTCTACAACACTACTCTTGTTCTCATTTTGAAATCCGAAGAACATAATGCGAATAAAAGCTGCAAGTGTACTCTTCCCCCAGCCATTATTTTCCAACAATAAGTTACTCTCCTCATTAAATTGGACATCAAAGTTTTTCAATTTTCCAAAATTTTCAATATGTGCCTTCTCTAATTTCATAAACAAAAACTCCTCCCATTTCATTATAACAAAATGGAAGGAAAATGGAAAATTATATTTTATATTCTTCTTGCTTTGCTCCAAGAATCTCTCTTGCATTTTTTACTCGTTCCTCACTTGGACTATCGATTCCCCTTAGAGGATAGTCAATTCCCATATCCTCATACTTGTGAATCGCCAAGGTGTGGTATGGCAAGACCTCTACTTTTTCTACATTGGAAAGTGTGTCAATAAAGGCACGAAGTGCATGTAAGTCCTCATCAAAGTCACTTCTTGTTGGGACTAAGACATGGCGAATCCAAATCGGTTTGTGAATTTCTGACAGATATCTTGCCATATCAAGGATATTTTCATTTTGCACACCTGTGAGCAATTTGTGTCGCTTAGGATTGATTTCCTTAATATCTAAGAGCAATAGATCTGTGTACTTCATCAATTCCTTAAACTTTTCAAAGAACTCTCCCTCCCTAGTAAATGGGTTTCCTGCGGTATCAATACAAGTATGGATTCCTTCCTTTTTACATTTTTTAAAGAATTCAATGAGAAAATCAATTTGTAAAAGTGGCTCACCGCCACTGACAGTGATTCCTCCATCCTTTCCCCAATAAGATTTATAGCGCAGGGCCTTTTGTAATAGCTCATCTGAGGTCATTACCTGATTTTTTTTGTCACTCCAAGTATCTGGATTGTGACAATATTGGCAACGCATATGACACCCTTGCACAAAGATGACAAAACGTACACCCGGTCCATCTACAGAACCAAAACTTTCTAATGAATGAATATTTGCTGTTTCCATATTTTCTCCTCTTACAAAGAAAGCCCGAACCATTTGGCTCGGGCAATCTGTTTCATTTTTTATTACATTCTAGCGTGGCAAGTTCTTGAAATAACATCTAACTGCTGTTCTCTTGTCAAGTCAATGAACTTCACAGCATATCCAGAAACACGGATTGTAAAGTTTGCATACTCTTCCTTCTCTGGATGCTCCATTGCGTCCTTCAACTTCTCAACACCAAATACATTGACATTGAGATGATGTGCACCCTGATCGAAGTAGCCATCCATTACCTGCACAAGCTTTTCCTTTTGCTCATCCTCGCTATGTCCAAGAGCACCTGGGTTAATGGTCTGTGTATTTGAAATTCCGTCCAATGCATACTCATATGGCAACTTTGCTACAGAATTTAGTGAAGCCAACAATCCGCTCTTTTCTGCACCATAACTTGGGTTTGCACCTGGTGAAAGTGGCTCTCCAGCCTTTCTTCCATCTGGCATACTTCCTGTTGCCTTACCATATACAACATTGGAAGTAATCGTAAGGATAGATGTCGTTGCCTCTGAATTTCTGTAAGTATGTCTCTTCTTTACCTTCTCAAGGAATGTCTTTAAAAGCCATACTGCAATGTCATCTGCTCTGTCATCATCATTTCCGTATCTTGGGAAGTCACCCTCTGTCTCAAAGTCAAGCACCATTCCGGACTCATCACGAATTGTCTTTACCTTTGCATACTTAATAGCTGACAAGGAATCAACTACATGAGAAAATCCTGCAATACCTGTAGCAAATGTTCTGCGCACATCTGTATCAATCAGAGCCATCTCAGCAGCCTCATAGTAATATTTGTCATGCATATACTGAATTGCATTTAATGTGTTGACATACAATCCAGCCAACCAATCCATCATGACATCATACTTCTTCATTACTTCATCATAATCAAGATACTCTGATGTAATTGGCACATACTCTGGAGCAACTTGTTGCTTTGTCTTCATATCCTTTCCACCATTGATGGCGTAAAGAAGACACTTTGCAAGGTTTGCTCTTGCACCAAAGAACTGCATCTCCTTTCCTGTCTGTGTAGCAGATACACAGCAGCAGATGGAATAGTCATCGCCCCATACTGGACGCATGACATCATCATTTTCGTACTGAACAGAGCTTGTGCGAACTGAAATCACTGCCGCATACTTTTTAAATGTCTCTGGCAATCTACTTGAATAGAGTACAGTAAGGTTTGGCTCAGGTGAAGGTCCCATGTTCTCCAATGTGTGCAAGAATCTGAAATCATTCTTTGTTACCATTGATCTTCCGTCCATGCCCATACCAGCAACTTCCAATGTTGCCCAAACTGGGTCGCCAGAGAAGAGCTCATTGTAAGAAGGAATTCTTGCAAACTTCACCATTCTAAACTTCATAACGAGGTGGTCAATCAACTCCTGTGCCTCGCTCTCTGTCAATGTTCCATTCTCCAAATCTCTCTGAATATAGATGTCAAGGAAGGTAGACACACGACCAACACTCATCGCAGCACCGTTTTGTGTCTTAATTGCTGCAAGATATCCAAAGTATAACCACTGTACAGCTTCCTTTGCATTCGTTGCTGGCTTAGAAATGTCATAGCCATAAACCTTTGCCATTTCCTTCATATCATTGAGTGCCTTAATCTGATCAGCCAATTCCTCACGAAGACGGATAACCTCATCAAACATTGTTCCATCGCCACAATTTGTCCAATCTTCCTTCTTCTTCTCAATCAAAAAGTCAATACCATAGAGTGCCACTCTTCTGTAATCACCTACAATACGACCACGGCCATAAGTGTCTGGAAGACCTGTAATGATCTTATTGTGTCTTGCAGCCAACATCTCTGGTGTATATACATCAAACACAGCCTGATTATGAGTCTTGTGATATTCAGTAAAGATCTTTGTGAACTTCTCATTGGTCTTATAGCCATACTTTTCTGCTGCCTGTACTGCCATCTTAATACCACCATATGGCATAAATGCTCTCTTCAATGGCTTGTCTGTCTGAAGACCAACAACCTTTTCCAAGTCCTTTAAATCTTCCTTGATGTATCCTGGGCCATAGGCCTTGATGCCAGATACGACTTCTGTCTCACACTCTAGCACACCGCCTCTAGCTCTCTCCTCTTTCTGTAACTTCTGTAACTCGCCCCAAAGCTTATCTGTTGCCTCTGTTGGTCCAGCTAAAAACGCCTCATCACCATCATAAGGTGTGTAGTTTTCCTGTACGAAATCGCGCACATCTACATCATCTCTCCACTTTTTTCCCTTAAATCCTTCCCATCCTTGATTTGCCATAATCTCTCCTTCGGCTCTCGCCATTATGTATGTTTATGTTAAGTTTCCCTAACTTCTTTCTACGGTTACATAATAACAAATGTATACAATGCTTGCAAGCCTTTTCTTCTATGTTTTTGATTTAGTACATCCTTACTGATTTATTAGTATATAGAGATAAATTACTCAACTATATTCCTTAAAAAGTGCAATAAAAATAGCACGACAACGCCATTATTGACGAAGTCGTGCTATCTTTATATTTTATGGATTTAAGCATCTTCCTGCCGCATCAAAGCGATAGGTCTTTCTATATTTTTTCATATAGATTGAGGTATTCGCTGCCATCTTTCCACTGCCTGTGACATAGTACCAATAACCATCTCTTCCCTTAATCCATGCATCATAGGCCATTCTTCCATTGTGATGGAAGTAATAATATCCGCTCTTCATTCCCACCCACTGACTGGATGCCATTGCACCATTGGAGTGAACATAGTAATAAGGATTTCTTGACCCAATCCATTGATTTGCTGCCATGGCACCACTGCTCTTAAAGTAATACCACACGCCACCAATCTGTCTCCAACCTGTGGCCATTGCACCATTACTACCAAAGTAATACCACACACCACCGATCTGTCTCCAACCTGTGGCATTTCTTCCACCACTTGTATAGTACCAGGTATTTCCGGATTTTACCCAACCACCACCTGATCCTGAACCACTACTTGCGTAATTTCCACCACCACTACCTCTTGAAAACGGCATATATCCATGGCTTGCAAGTTCGTCAAAACTATGGGTAGAGACAATGGCCTGTGCTGGTGTCTGCTCATAGCAAACCACATTTGTCCCTTGAACACTTTCAACCAAAATGACATGTCCGACCTTTACCATGGCATCACCCGAATGCATCCTTCGATAAGATGCCTTTAAGTCTGCTGCAGATGGAGCATTGGCATTGTAACTTCCCACCTTTGCATATCTTCCACTCCGAATTCCCGCAACAAAACCTGAAGTATTGTTTCTTGGAATTCCCCAAGCATAGCTGACAAAGCCCGAACAGTCATTTCCATACATTGGCATTGTCTTTCCACCATTGCTAAATGTAGTGTAAAAATCCGCCTTACTCAAAGTTCCTGGAAAACTTAAATTGTCTTCTTGATGAGGTGTCTGTGAATAGGGAATTCCTCGGTAGGTCACGCCCGCCTGAAACACCTTCGTTCCTCTCCATCCCATCAAGTTTTTTGTCGGTCTCCAAGTGAGATTGACCATTGCCTTTGCTTTGTCCATAATTGGCTTTTGTGCACTGGTATAGGATCCAGATACTCGACTGGCAGAGCTGGCTACGAGATTATCCACGGTCACTTGAATGCTGGCTTCTTTGCCACGAAACTTTACTGTGACCATAGCCGTTCCCTTTCCAACACCAATCAGTCTTCCCTGTTGGGCAATGACCACATCTGTATTGTCACTCTCCCAGAGTGCAATCGGTGACACATTAAAGTACTGCCCCTTAGCCTGCCAAATAGCATCCACATAAGTAGAATATCCTGTACCACTAATGTTGGCACTTTGCTGGGCAATGCTTAGGCTGGCCTCAAAATTAATATCACTGACGCCCTTGTCCAAAATGGGATAATAATCCTGTTCATTGATGTCCATCTCATCATTATAGAGTGCTGCTGATTGATTGATGACATCATTTTGATTTGTACTCTGTGGCAGTGTAATCTCTGGATCTGCATGGACATTGAGCACACAGACCATCGAAATCATTGCCGCAATTGATAAGATCTTCTTTAAAATTTGCATATTGCCTTCCTAGTTCTTAAATGAATGGATTGGTGCAGGGATTCTTCCCCCTCTGTCGACAAAATTTGCACAGGAAAATGTATTGACCTGCATAATTGGTGCATAACCCAACAATCCTCCAAATTCAACAGTTTCTCCCACGCCTTTTCCAATCACTGGAATCACACGTACAGCCGTTGTCTTTTGATTGACCATTCCAATTGCAGCCTCATCGGCAATAATTCCTGCAATCGTAGTATCCGGTGTATCCCCTGGAATGGCAATCATATCTAATCCCACGGAGCAAACACAAGTCATGGCCTCTAACTTTTCAATGGTCAAAGAACCCAAATTGACGGCATCAATCATTCCCTGATCTTCACTGACTGGAATAAATGCTCCTGAAAGACCACCGACATAGGACGAAGCCATAACGCCACCCTTCTTTACTTGGTCATTGAGCATGGCAAGTGCTGCGGTGGTTCCTGGTGCTCCCACCCTTTCAAGTCCAATCTCTTCTAGGATTTCTGCAACCGAATCACCAATAGCTGGTGTTGGTGCAAGCGAAAGATCAATAATACCAAATGGCACGCCAAGGCGTTTACTTGCCTCTTGGGCAACCAGCTGTCCCACTCTTGTAATCTTAAATGCCGTCCTTTTAATTGTATTGCAAAGAACACCAAAGTTCTTACCTCTTGCTTCCTCAATGGCGGCCTTGACCACACCTGGGCCACTGACACCGACATTGATAATGGAGTCCGCCTCTGTCACACCATGGAATGCACCTGCCATAAATGGATTGTCATCTGGTGCATTACAAAAGACAACTAATTTTGCACAGCCAAGAGAATCATTGTCCTTGGTGGCCTCTGCTGTCTTCTTGATAATACTACCCATCAATCGAACAGCATCCATATTTAGTCCTGTCTTTGTTGAACCCAAATTGACAGAGCTACACACAATATCTGTCGATGCAAGTGCCTGAGGAATCGATTCAATCAGCATCTTGTCTGCCGTTGTCATTCCCTTGCAGACAATGGCAGAATAGCCACCGAGAAAGTTAACACCAACCTCCTTGGCTGCCTTGTCAAGAGTCTTTGCGATTGCTACAAAGTCTTCTGGATTTTTGCAGGCACTGCCACCAATCAATGCAATAGGTGTGACAGAGATTCTCTTATTGACAATGGGAATTCCAAACTCCTTACTAATTGCCTCACCGACACTGACTAAATTCTTTGCATATGAAGTAATCTTGTGATAAATCTTTTCATTCAGGCGGTCCAAATCTGCATCGATACAATCGAGCAAACTGATTCCCATGGTAATTGTGCGGACATCCAAGAGGTTGTCAGAAATCATCTTGTTTGTCTCAAATACTTCATTCATGTTTAACATTGTATCTATTCTCCCTATACTCAGTTCTGCCTATTATACGCGATGCATCATATCAAAAATCTCAGACCTCTGTGCCAGAATCTGCACACCAAGCTCTTTTCCAAGCTTTGCTGTATCATCTGCAATCGTCTGAAAATCCTTTGTTGACTCCGCTGCGTTGACAATCATCATCATATTGAAGTATCCATCTACAATGGTCTGTGTGATATTCAATACATTAATTCCTGTCTGTGCAAGATAGGTACATACATTTGCAATAATACCTACACTGTCCTTGCCCACTACACTAATAATTACTTTTTCCATTATTCTTCCCTCACTTTAAATAATCTATCAAAACTCAACAACACTGGAAATCGCATCGCGTTTTGCCACTTCAATTGGAAAGTCACTTCCTCGATAGGGTCCTTCTCCTACATTAATTTCCTCTTGCACGGTTGCAAATGCAATTTCTGGGAGATTATTTTCCTTAGACAAATGACCAAGGAAAATATGTTTCATGCCACTATGTAAAATTTGATTAATTAACTTTCCTCCATTTTCATTGGACAAATGTCCTCTGTTCCCCAAAATGCGACGCTTTATCGAATATGGATATCTCCCACATTCTAACATACGCACATCATGATTGGACTCAATGATGGCCACATCCAAACCCTGTAAATTCTTTACTATATACTCATCAAAATACCCCAAATCTGTTGCCACCGCCACATGTTTATCTTGACAACTAACTCGATAGGCCACAGGATCTACAGCATCATGAGCAATAGAAAAGGGACGAATACATAAATCCCCCAACATAAATGCCTGATCTTTCTTTACATTGATCCATTCTGTGTCCTCTCTCATCTTTCCCATCGCCTTGATGACCTGAATCGTTCCTTCTGTAGAGTATATTGGAATTTGATGCTTTTTTGCAAGTACAGAAAGCCCTCGAATATGATCTAAATGTTCGTGGGTAACACAAATTCCACTCAAATCTCTCATGTCTACACCAATTTCATTCAATCGCTCTTCAATCTTTTTATTGCTAATTCCTACATCGACAAGAATGTGCGTGTGGTCAGATCCGATGTAGATGGCATTTCCACTGCTTCCACTGGCCAGTGTCACTACTCTCAACTTTTTGCCTCCATTAACCGCAGATGGATTTGCTCTTCCAAATCCTTTTTACTGCCATCATTGTAGAGAACTTGATCACAAAATTTCATATATTCCTCTTTTGATGGCTGCCTTTTTATCATACTCTCTATTCTCTCCTGTGTATACCCTCTGCTTTCTTTTAGACGCATACAGCGAAGATTTTGTGGCGTGTCGACATACCACGCCACATCAAACAACTTCTTTTTTGGAAAAAGTGCCGCCTCGACAACAATCAAATCATACGCTTTTCTTTCTCTAGCAATATCTTCCTCAATTTTCTTCCACACAAGGGGATGAATCACCTGATTGACTCTATCCAGTAATTGAGGATGATGATATAAAATATTGGCCATCTTTTCTCTATCAAGCTCACCATCTTCTCTACAAACACTATCTCCTAAAATGTCAATAATAACCAAATATCCTGCCTCTTTCCTTTGATACAACTGATGGGCCACCTTGTCCGCCTCAATAATATAAGCAAAATATTTTTCCCTCAAAATGTCAAGCACCGTGCTTTTTCCTGCACCCACTCCACCAAATATCCCAAGAACCATTACTTTGCCTCCAACCAAGTTTTTCCGATATGGGCAGAAACTTCCAATGTAACTGCCAATTTTGCTGCATTTTTCATGCATTCTTCGACAATACTCTGCACCTCTTGTGCATCACCTTCCTTGACTTCCACCAATAATTCATCATGCACCTGTAATACAATTCTTGCCTCCAATCCGCTTTTCTTTAGCCCCTCATCGACAGCAATCATGGCGATCTTCATAATATCTGCTGCCGTTCCCTGAATTGGAGAATTCATTGCCACACGATCTCCAAAAGATCTTTGCATAAAATTTGAACTTCGAATCTCTGGAATTGGGCGAATTCTGCCAAACATTGTCTTGACAAATCCCTGCTTTCTGGCCAGCTTAACATTCTCATCCAAAAAGCTCTTTACCTTTGGGAAAGAGGCAAAATAATTGTTGATATATTCTTGTGCTTCCTTCCTAGAAATGGTTAAATCCTCAGAAAGCCCAAAGGCAGAAATGCCATAGACAACACCAAAATTGACAGCCTTGGCATTTCTTCTTTGTTGCTTTGTCACTTCATTGAGCGGAACATGAAAGACATTCGCTGCTGTAGCTGCGTGAATGTCCATGGACTGGCGATAAGATTCAATCAATTTTTCATCCCCTGACATTGACGCCAATATTCTCAATTCAATCTGTGAATAATCGGCATCGACAAATACACAGCCCTTCGCCGGCACAAAGATATCTCGAAGTCGACTGCCCATCTCTGTTCGCACAGGAATATTTTGAAGATTTGGCTCTGCACTCGACAATCTTCCTGTAGCTGTCACTGTCTGGTGAAAAATACCATGAATCCGTCCATCATCTTCAATATAGCCAATCAATCCCTTGACATAGGTGGAATAGAGCTTCGTTAATTGCCGATAGGACAAAATCTTTTTAATTACAGAATAGTCTGGTGCCAACTTCTCAAGCACATCTGCAGCCGTAGAATAGCCCGTCTTTGTCTTTTTTCCCCCTGGAATTTCCATCTTTTCAAATAAAATCTCTCCCAGTTGTTTTGGCGAGTTAATATTAAATTCTTCACCTGTTTCTGCATAAATCTCTCTCTCCACATTTTCTATCAATGCAGATAACTTCTCGCCATACGCCCGCAGTCGCTCTCGATCGACACCAATGCCTGCAATCTCCATTTCTGCCAAAACATAGACTAGTGGCATCTCTATCTCAAAATAGAGGCTTTCCATTCCGCCAGTTTTTATTTCTTCCAACAGTGTTTTCCTAGACATATAGGCAATATTTGCCATCCATCCTAGATATTCAATGGCAGATGAATTTCTCTCTTTCAATTCTTCCCAGACATCCTTCTTTTCAAGTAAATCTTGCCTTGACGGAATAATCTGATTCAGCAAATCCCTTGCGACATCCTCGGCCTGATAACTATCCTTTAGTGGATTTATTAAATAGGCCGCAATCGAAAGATCAAAAACATTTTTTCTTCTCTGTGTGCCCATCACCTTAAGAAGTGGCTTGACATCAAAGATAAAAATATTCTTTAAGCAAAATAGCTCCTTCACTTGCTCCTCAATCCACGAAGAATCAATTTCTCCTCCAGAAATCAAGACAAATACTTCTTCTTGATTGATGCTAAGGCTAACTGCTCCAAGTCCATCAACCAGATGCTCATCAAATGGATTGCTTTGTTTCGCCAGGCACACACCCACCCCGATATCTTGACTTTGCAAAACTTTTTGCATCACTGCCTTTGCAGCTTCCATTGTATCGACACAGCTAAATTTGATCTCCTTACTTGCTTCCATACGAAATGCCCCCGTCTCATATCGCTTTTGCAAGGACTTAAACTCCAGCCTTTTCATATATTGAAAGCTCTCTGGCGTGTACAAATTTCCTATTTTCATTGCCTCTAGATCTGAGGAAAGATCTACATCAAGACAAATCGTTGCCAACCACTTTGAAAGTTTTGCCTGTTCATAGTACTCTTCTAGCATCTTTGATGCCCTTGGCGGCTTCAATTCACTCACATGATCATAGGCATTTTCAATACTTTTATATTCATGAATAATCTTTATTGCCGTCTTTTCACCAATACTTGGCACTCCAGGAATATTGTCGGAAGCATCGCCCATCAAGGCCTTGACATCAATAAACTCCTTTGGCGTAACTTGGTATTCCTCAAAAACATCCCTTGGATAGTAATCTGTGACCGTCGTCTTTCCCTTTGATGTCTTTGGAATACGCAGTTTAATATGCTCGTCGACAAGTTGCAAAAGATCTCGATCACCTGAAAGAATGCTCACCTCAATCTCCTCTGATTGATAACGCTTTGCCAATGTTCCAATAATATCATCGGCCTCAAAGCCCTCTTTTTCAAAAATCGGAACATTCATTGACTTTAGCACTTCTTTTATTAAAGGAACTTGCTCCTTCAATTCCTCTGGCATTCCCTTTCTCGTGCCCTTGTAGTCCTCAAACTTTTGGTGGCGAAATGTCTTCGCATTCACATCAAATGCCACAGCCAAATAGTCTGCCTTTTCCTCATCTAAAATTTTAAACATAATATTTAAAAATCCAAAGACAGCATTTGTGTGCAATCCAACTGAATTTGTCAATGAAGGAACACCATAAAATGCCCTATTTAAAATACTATGTCCATCAATCAGAACTAGTTTCTTCATTCTCTTCTCCTTACCATATTCGAAATTGTAAGAGCAACATCACCATCACACAAAGAAAAACCAATGTCTCTATTGTATATTTTCCAATATCCAAAAGTCTAGCCATTTCGATACTTCGCCTGGCCTCACTGATATAACGATTTAACTCTCCAACAATATTAAAATTATGATCGGTGCTGTCTAGCTGTTCCAATCCAACCTCAATGGTATAATAAATCTCTAATTCCTCCCTACAACTTGGGCATTGATCTAAATGTTCCAAAAATTCCTTTGTCTGTTCTCCATTGAGCTGGCCTCGAATAAATGGCTGAATCTCATGCCATTCCTGTCTACAATCCATTATTGAATTCTCTCCTTTAAGTGCCCTTTTTGGTAGGCATCTGCAAGTTCCTTCAAATCATCAATGCGAACTTGCAATTCTTTGCCAATGTCAGTCTGCCCAACCGTGATGCGCTTTTCCACTGTCTCTACAATATGCACATGGGCTGCTTTTTCCTTTTCCAAATGAAATGGGCTGTGCTCTGCAAGCATCAATCTTCTCGATGTAAAAATTAGCGTATATCCTGCAATTCCTGTTTTCTTTTGATAGGCCTTTGACAATCCCCCATCAATAACAAACATTTTTCCGTTGGCACGAATTGGCTTTTCTCCGTCCTTTAACTTCACTGGCATATGCCCATTGATAATGTGACTTTGCTTTGTATCCATCCTAAATTCCTTGAATACTTTATCACAAAATTCCTCTTTTTCACAGAGTTTATAGTAGGCATTTGGAAGTTCAACTCTTGCCTTTTCATCCTCTACAAAATAATTTTCAAAAGTCTTCATCGCATCTTTGCCAAAGAGTGGGGATTTCGGGCCACACCAGAGATACCACATCATATCCACACAATTTTTCTTTCGCCGATGATGTGTTGGCAAAAAGTAAGCATCTCGAATCACTCTCTCCAATGCTTCCATCAATTCCCTTCCCGCATACTCTGTTCCTTCCACTTCCATTTTAGAAAAATTGCCATCGGCATCTGTAGGTAGACAGGCGTGAAACAGTAAGTTATTATTATAACACAAATACATACTTCCCTTAGCATATAAAAATTGCATATGTTTTTTAAGCACAGCACTGTGTTCAAAGGAATGTGTCAACACCTCAACGAGTTCCTCTTCCTCTGTTGTCAATTGATAGGGATTTTTAGGATCAACGGTCGGGAAATAGCTATCACGAAGGGGATATTCCTTACCATTTAGGCAAATAACCCCTCGTTTATAGTCAATTTTTTCTAGCACCAGTCTCTCTTCCATATGGTATTCCGGATGTGCCTTAATCATATTTCCATCAAGTTTAAACATAATAATGGCAATCGCCTTGTGCATCTTTGCCGCCTGCACAGGATCAACTGCATCATAGATATTCTCATCTAAAATCTTTGGATAGAATCGCTCACATGGATCATCCTTATAAACTCTCGCTGCAAACATCGAAATTGGTCTCAAATTGATGCCATACCCATCTTCAAGCACATCAAAATTATTGTAGCCAAAGGCACTTCTCAATGCACTGCACACAAGGGCAGAATTTCCAGATGCTGCTCCCATCCATTCCACATCATGATTGCCCCATTGAATATCCAGCTCTCCAAAGTGAATAAGTTCTTCCATAATCATATCTGCTCTTGGTCCTCGGTCAAACACATCCCCAATAATATGCAAATGGTCAATGGTCATCTTTTGAATGACATTGCAAAGAGCCACAATCAACTCATCTGCAATCCCAAGATCAATAATCGTCTGCACAAGCTCATTGTAATAGACAGCCTTATTCTCGTCGGTGTTATCCACATTCAAAAGCTCATCCATAATATAAGCAAATTCCGCTGGCATACGTTTTCTCACTTTTGACCTTGTATACTTTGAAGAGACCGCTCGCAAAATCTTAATCAGGCGATAGATAATCAAACTCTCCCATTCTTTTGTCTTCTTGCCCTCTACTTCCTTTTTCTCCAAATTTCTCTCTGGATAGTAGATGAGATTGGCCAGTTCTTTTTCCTCCCATTCATAAATCAGATGCCCAAATGTCTCTCGTATTTTTTGTCTTGTCATTCCTGAAGAGCTCCGCAACAAATGTGCAAAAGCCAAATGCTCTCCATGTAAATCTGAAAAAAAATACTCCGTTCCCTTTGGCAATCCCATAATTGCACGCAAATTAATCATCTCACTGATTGCATCTTTCCTTGTTGGATACTCCCTTGACATCACCTTTAGATAATCTAATTCTCTCATTGGCACCTCCAATTTGCCCACAACATGCGTTATTTTTATTATAACATATTTTCTGTCAAGTTGTCCCTACCTTGCTTTATTCCCTACAGTGTGCTATACTTAGTTGCGATTTTACCAATAGATTATATAGGAGGATAAATTATGCGTCACACAAAAAAAGCCGTTGCGATTATGACTGCGGTCATGACCATGGCTATGACATTTACAACACCAATGTTTTCTTTTGCTGATGAATCATTTGGTGCGGTAACTGCAACTACGGTTGATGCGGGCAATGGTGCCCCAAAAACGGTAACTAATGTCAATTCACCTGCAAACCTCGATTTAGGTGCAGTTGTAAAATCTGCTGGACTTGATGCCCTTGGAGAGGGAAACACACCTCCAGATCCAATTCTTGGTGTAACACCAATGTTACACTATGAGTTAAGAGATGCTGCCCAGAACAAGATTACAGGTACAGAGTCTAACTTAAATACCTATCTCTATAGCCCACATGGTTTTTCTTCCATCTACTTTGAGCATCAGGGTATTGCTAGATTCTACTACAGAGCATACACCAAAAAGCATGGCTGGTTCCCATGGCAAAATTCTAAGGAAGGCACACCAAATGGCGACAACAGCGACAAAATACAGGCCCTCCAAATTCGTGTCAAAGGTTACACCGGAACTATGGATGATGTCTATTACAAGGTTGTCTTAAATGATGGTACTTCTCTTGATTGGGCAAAGAATGGACAGACTACAGGTACAATTGGCACTGACAAGTATATCGTTGCCATTAAGATTGCTCTTTGGCACAACACAGAAACCTTCCCTCAGGCAACTAGCGTCCTGATGGAGGCCAACAACTACGAAGGAACTTACATTGGTGCTGATGGAAAAGTTGCATATTCAACAGCCAGTGGTGCACCTTACACAGGTTGGGCATTCTACAACAATGATCAGTACTACTTCCACGAGGGTCAGCGTGTCACTGGTTGGCAGTATATCGACGGCTTAAAGTTCTACTTCAATGAGGATGGCACAGTAGCTAGAGATTTGGAGCCAATTATGGGATTAACTGGTGATTATCAGATCAAGTACAACAAGAGTACTCGCACAATGACCATCTACGCCAAGGATGGCAAGAATGGATATATTATCCCATTTAAGACCTTTATGGGTACTTCAAGTACAGATACTCCTGTTGGTTCATTTAAGACTTATGCAAAGTATAGATGGAAAATTATGCACGACAACATCTATTGCCAGTACTTAAATCGATTTAAGGATGGATTTATTATCCACTCTCTCATCTATTACGATGCACCAAACTCAAATAAGCTTGATCCAAATACATACAACTACATGGATGACGCATCATCTGCTGGTTGTATCCGCTTAAAGGCTGGCGATGCCGCTTGGGTTTACTCAAATACTCCACTTAGCACTCCAGTGATTATCTTTGAAGATCAATGGAACAAGGGACCAATTGAGAAACCTGCAATTGACAAGCCTATCCCACTGTCACAGCACTACGATCCAACTGATCCAGTGATGATTGCACAGCAGCAGGCTACAGCAGCCAATGCAAAGTAGGTAATTTTACTCCCTACAGGACAAAATAGAAATATCCTGACAAACACAGGCATTTTAGCTCTGTGGCTTGTCAGGATATTTTTAAACTATTTCATTGTGACGAACTGGGAACTTGGAGTTTTTTATAATAAAAAATGTTGAGATCAGCTACGGCTTTTGTAGGTCGCTCGTACTTTAAAATCCCTGCCACATCTTTTCCCACAAACCAAGGCTCATTGTTTAAAACTAGAGTTCTAATTTCTCCAAACTCGTTATTACTAAAAATTTGTAATTTTTTCATTCTTCCTCCTTTCTTTATTCTATTTTTCCGAAATTATCGCCTAAAAAAATTTGCCCTGTTCTGATTTCAAGGGCATTTGCAATCAAACTTATCGTATTATATGACGCATTTCGTAGATTGTTGATGTCATTCTCGTAACTCCAGATAGTTCTTGTTGAGACATTAACTTTTTTAGCCATCTCCTCCTGTGAAAGACCTCTCAATTTTCGCTATTGTGCCAATATAAAAATTTGTATTTCTATATATTCCCATCCTCCCCCCGTCATACCGATAGGACAGTGTCTTGTAATTATCTTAGAAACAGCCAAAACAAGCCAATTATAATGATTACTAATCTGAAAGTATAAAAGGCCAATTTTAGAGATTTCCATAATAATGTCTTCATAGTGCTTTTCACAAGCACGGAAAAGTGATATAGTACTCCATAAGGGGCGGTGCTTTCGCCCCTATGTCATTATTTGATACTGTGTAGTATCATCATAATTATGGACACGAGAGTTCCGATCTCTAGTGTCAACCCGATGAGCTTTCTAACTAACTTAGTGAGCTCATCTATTTTTTTATACCACTTTTCCATGTCTTCTTGACAAATATTATACACATATATATGTATTTAGCTATTGACTTTTTGATTTTTATTGTTTATAGTTATATCAACAGAGTTGCCCAGTCAATGCATTGGGGACCAGGTCGAGCCAATTAGCTTTTTAATTGTCTTGACCTTTTTATTTTTGGGGGAAAATTAAAATGGAATTAAAATGTCCACTTACAATAGAGCAACAATTAGAAAAATTAAAATCACATAACATCATCATAGATGATATGAATGAAGCAAGAAATTTTTTACAACAAGTCAGTTATTACCGTATTACAGGCTATATATTACAATTTAGGGAAAGCCCATCAAATAGTGATATAGTATTAGGTCATAAATTATCTGAAATACAAAAATTATATGTGTTTGACGCTGAACTTAGATCGCTACTCCGACACTATATTGAAATAAATGAGGTGTATTATAAATCTCATATATCTAACATATTCACATTAGAAAAGTGCACACTCTCACCACATAACCAGCACTATAGTGAAGATAACTATTATGACAAAAATGGATTTAAAAAAATTATAGAACGATTCGAAAAAGAAGAACAATACTACGCCGACAGTTTAATTGTTAAACATCATAAACAAACTTATGAAAATAAAATGCCGCTATGGGTGATGTTTGAGTTCATGTCTTTTTCTAGTGTATCTATGTTATATAATGCAATGTATATTAGCTCTAAAGAAAATATAGCTCGCCCCCTTGGAATTGGACATAAAACGCTATCAAATCATCTACATTGCATGTCGATACTTCGAAATAAGTGTGCTCATGCTGCTAGACTAATTAACATACATTATAATCCACCTGTTAAGCTATCACAGAAATTCTTAAGGGACAATCCAAGTGTCAAAAATGATTCTCTATTCGCATACATTAAGGTCTTAATACAAAGATTACCATCAGATAATCTGAGAAGCGAACTAAAAGATAAATTATCTCAATTAATTGAAAAACACATAGAGATTGTTGATTTATCCATTATAGGATTTCCAGTTAATTATAAAAGTCTTTTGTGACTGGTATTTATAATAATGATCTACTCAGCTTCGATTATGCACGCATTAGGTGTGCCAGATCGCTACATCATGGAGCGTGGTGGCTGGTCTACGGATAAGACTTTAAAAGCTGTATATCAGCATACTATGAGTGATCAAGCACAGGAATTCAACAAAAGAATCAAGTCATATTTTGAAAAAATGCAACGCAACGAACAAAAACCACCCTTTCGGGTGGTCCATAGAGTGCCGATGATGGGACTTGAACCCATACATCCATACAGATAACAGATTTTGAGTCTGTCGCGTCTGCCATTCCGCCACATCGGCTCTTCAACAACAAGTGCATTTTATCACAGTATTGTTTTAATTGCAAGTATTTTTTCAAAAAAAAGTTCATTAATCTCTAAAGACTTTTTTTGCCATTTGCAATATACTATATACAGAACAAATACAGTAAAGAAAGGATTTATCTTATGAAAAAATCATTAAAAATTATGGGCTTTTCTCTTCTATCTGCTACCGCTATCTTAGCTGTCGGATGCAAAAAGAAATCGACAACCGATCTCTCCAGCACCTACACAACAGCTGAGTCAAGTACAGAAAAAGAAATTAAAACCACTGCTGCCCCAACCGCCCCAGCACAAAACCCAAGTGCTGTTGTTGACCCAGCATTCAAGACACAATCTTCCACCTACCAAAGTGACAATAAAAATGTCAGCATTGCCTATCCAAAGCTTGCTGAAATGCAGGATACTGCAATGCAAGAAAAAATCAATGCCCTCATTGAGAAAAATGCAACTTCCATTGTCTCTGCCCTTGGTGTAGATCCAACAAAGGATAAATTGGATATTCAATCATCCATCAATAACTCCGACAACTCTCGCCTCAGTATTATTTACAAAGGCACATTGACTAAGGCCGATGGCTCCACACAGGCTATTTTTTACACCAATACCATCGACTTAAAAAATGGTCAAGACCTCGGGTTAAAGGATTTTGCTGATGCTGAAACTATGGCAAAATACCTATTGTCCGACGACATTCAGCTTTCTGATGCAAGTGCTGATGTCACCAACAAATTCCTTGAGAAGCGAAAGTCAAAATCGGTAGAAGATTACACAAATATGCTAAAAAATGCGGACTTCCCAGTAAAATCAAGCGATGGAAAGACTTTCCCAAGTTCATTTAGCTATCAAAATGGCGGAGATATCTACTTTACAGTTCCTGTAGACCACGATTTGGGAGATTATGTTACTGTCATCTATTCACCAAAGACAAAGTAGTCGATATTCTGTAAATATTAGGAAGAGAGGAAAATTTATGCAAAAGACATTCATCAATACTCATCCCTTAGTTCAGCACAAAATCTCCCGCCTAAGAGACAAAACGACAGGAACGAATGAGTTCCGTGCCCTTGTGGGCGAAATTGCTATGCTAATGGGGTATGAGGCACTCAATGACCTTCCAACCGAAGATCGCCCAGTGGAAACTCCTATTGAAACTTGTATGAGTCCACATATTACGGGGCGAAAGCTTGCTATTGTTCCCATTCTTCGTGCTGGTCTTGGTATGGTCGATGGCATTCTCTCCCTCGTCCCAACAGCAAAAGTAGGACATATTGGACTCTATCGAGATGAAGTAACTCACATCCCGCACGAATACTACTGCAAGCTACCTCGTCCCATTGATGAACGCATCATTGTTGTCACTGACCCGATGCTAGCTACAGGTGGATCCGCAATCGATGCCATCAGCCAAATCAAGGCCCACGGTGGAAAAAAGATTAAATTTATGTGTATCATCGCTGCCCCTGAAGGACTAAAAGCCCTAGAAAAGGCACATCCTGATATCCAAATCTATATTGGTCATCTTGACAGACAACTCAATGCCGATGCCTATATCTGCCCAGGACTTGGAGATGCTGGAGATCGCATTTTTGGCACAAAGTAAAAGAGGGGGAGGCTCCCCCTCTTCCATTTATTATTCCTTATCCTCTATCTGATTTATAATCGTTTGTGTCAGTGCTGGCTGGTTTGGAGCTGCTGGCTGAAAATACTTGGTAGCAATTCCTGTAATCTCTCTCATCTGCTCGTCAATCATTTTCAATAAATTTTCTGTATCTCTATTTAACATTTGTTGAAACTCTCTAGTCTGTTGCACGATATCATTCATCTGAGTCTTAATTTCATCTTTTATGATATCATCTCCTTCTCCTCCAGGAAATATATCTTTTATAGCTTTTACATCTTCATAGAGCTGTTTTTTATGCTCATTTTGTATAGCAAGATACTCCTTAGTCTTCTCTATATACAAATCCTCAACTTGCTTTCTAACTTCTGCTTGTGTACTTGCCATGAATCTTGCCAATTTCCCTGCTGATTCAGACATCTCAATACGAAAATTCTTTTCAATTTGAGCCAATTTCTCTTTATACTGAAGATCACTATCTTTAAGCATTTTATCAATTTCTATTTGCATTCTCTGTTCTTCAGCAGACAGCTTCTGTTCTCTGTCCTTTCGCTCAAGCTCCATCTCCATTTGGAATCTTTCCATATCCTTTTGAAGCTCCAATTCGTGCTCTTTATTCTTCTTGTCCCTATTATCATCACATTGCTTCAATGGTTGCCTTAGTGCATCACACATCAAATGAATTGGCTCATAAATAATATCATCAATTTTATCAAGCATACCTAAAAAATCAGATTTTTTTCCCATCTTTATATCGTCCCTCCCTAATTTCTTCTATTTTTTTCTCACGTTCCTTCTTCCCTTTTTTAAAGAAAACACTCATTCTCTTCTTTTTTTCTTCCCAATTATTACTCACATCTATAATATCTCTCAATATCTTTGTTCTTTCTTCAACGAAATTTATTTCAAACTCTTCATAACCCCATTTTTTAAGGAATGCCCCATACCATTGAATAAACATTGATAGACATCTCTTCCTTTCTCTCTCTGAAAACGAATAGCTATTGATCTTATCCTCAATATTTTTCCAATGTAGTTCCAACCACATCAATTCTTGTAGCTGTAGTTTTGTTTCAAATAATACCTTCCTGTTTATCCCATCATATAGTGCATCATACAACTCCGAAGCATTATCACTCAAAATGTCATTAATCAAAACACTTCTACACTCCTTGGCAATATTCATAAACTCTAAATACGGAAAACTACTGTTCATTCTCTTATCCCCTACGACTTATCTAGCTTTTCTTTTACCTCATTTTTAAACTCATCAATTGTCTTTACAACATAATCATTAATCAATGTTTCACTGAGTGAAAAGCTCTTGTCCATATTATCCACAAATCGCTTCATCCAAACTTTTCTTGTATCATCATCAATAGCCTTTTCACCATTTAGCTTAGCAATAATCTTTGGCAACACAATATCATAAAATTCTTTCTGCTCTTTTCTAAATTCCATTAACTGTTTTGACACAAACTCTATTTCTGAACTATACTTTCTCACTAAGTCCATATAATGCTTTTCATAATCATAGAGTACCTGTATTGACTTATCTTTCTTACTTACCGGTATATCTTCAAAATTGCTAAAACAATCTTCATTCTCAATGGTCATTTACCCTATCCCCTTTCTTTTTATTGTTTTTTTTATTAAATTTCTAATTTCTCCTTTTTTACTGGTACAGGGTATTATTTCAATAGTTACTCCATCTTCACTACGACAAAAATGACATTTACACTTTCGTCTTCCTTCTGCAGTTTCTGCAATAATTAATAAGTATCCATTTTCAGCATCAAGACCAATACCAGACAAAAAATCACTGAAATCACTACCAAAATGATATTCTGCTTTTTTACTTTTTTTTTTCTTTCGTCTGTACTCTCTCTGTCATCGTTACTACAAACATCTATACTTTCTTCTCTTTTTTCTCCTCCTTTCTTTTCCTTTGTGATTCTTTCAATATTGTTAGATTTCGTTGTCACATAATCAAATGCTCCTTCTTCTACTAATTTCCAACTTGTAATATTACTACAAAATGAAAAATTTTCTCGTTTCCCATCACACATTAATCGAGCAAACTCTTCTTTATCTAACTTAGAATTTGCTTCTAAATATTTTTCAATATCTGACTTGGCAACACTATCACTATTAACCTGTATTTCTTTAAATTTACTAGATTCACTCCCTTGATGCTTTTTTTCCCAAATATTCTCCACTTCCTTTACATAGACTTCCCACAAAGTCGAAATATCTATGTCTCCATACTCATTATTATCCTCCTTGTCAATAACAACTCCTACAAATGCAAATGTTCTTCTTCCTCTATTATCTAAAAAGAACTTCTCAAATTTTCCCTTTTCTCCTTTTGCCTCACAACATATGTCCTCTAAAAATCCTACTACACCTGCTAGTCTATACTTACCATTATCTACAATAAGCCAACGAAACCCTTGTAAAGAATCTATATCCTCTGTCGCCTTTAAAATATTTTCTCTAGCCCACTTAATATTATCACTGTTAAATCTCTCTGGTCGTACCAAAAATTCTGCATTAAAATCACAATTAAGTGTTCTAGAATGTATAATCGGTGCTACTTTCATTTTGCTGTACTCCTCCTCATCTATACAGAAATATTTTTCTGCTGATACTCAAGCCATTTAGAAATATCTCTTTTCTCTCCATCAATGTAAATGTTTTTAATCCTCTTCAACACTTCTAACATATTCTGCAAATACATCTGCATAGATTCTTTTTCTGTATTCTTGGCATTTATCTTATCAACCAAAGACTTTTTCTGTCCTGATAACTGAGCCATCTCCCCTTTTCTTTTAAAAATTCTATTTTTCTCTTTGAGCAGTTTCGAATCCAATTTTGAAAGTTCTTGTTCATTCTTCCTAATCTCTAAAATTATATTACGGATCTTCTTAATTAGAGCAACATATATCGACATAAAGATTGGAAGTTCTATATTTATAGGTTCTATTTTCATCTCCCCTATAGAATTCTTATCTATACAAACTGGAATAATTGTTACAACCTTTTCCACATCATTTTTTACAAAAAAAGGTGTAAATGCCTTCTTTATAATTTCATATATCATATCCTTGTTCATAAATCCCATGCACAGATCATATTTTGTAATAACAATCTCTGTCAGCGGTATAGCTTTATTATTATTTGCATAATCACTAAAAAAGGTATTAATCACATTGCTACATTCACTCTTTATATTTTGTACTATTTTGTCTATCTCTACTTCCCCATCCTTGCTCTTCTCTTTACTAAACAAAGTTCCATCCACACAAATAATCAAACTGCTTGAACCTTGAATTGATTTCTTTACCTTCTCATATTCTTCAATATTTCCACTATTTTTTCTATTTAACAAACCTCCAGGATAATCAATCCAATCAAAATCCATAATTTTTCTAAATCCATAATCTAAATTAAATGTATATGACTTTGATGTATCCGTTCCTGCTGGAAATCTCCTCTCTCTAGGTAATGTTGGGTCATCAAACCTAGCATAATAATCTCTAAGTTGTACATCTGTATCTTCATCTGTCGTAATTGTATAACCTGCTTTTCCAGCACCCATCATATAGTAAAGGCTCAATAAATAACAGGTCTTTCCAGCACCAGACATTCCTAAAATTGTAATTGTTGTATCCGCCATAGTTCCTATCTCCTCTATGTTTATATGCTACTTTCAGTATACTGAATATATTCAGAATATTCAAGTAGATTTTCCTTTTGTAATCTTTTTATAGGAGGAGAAACAATGTTCAATTATTCACCACTTTGGAAGACGATGAAAGAAAAAGAATTCTCGACATACAGATTACTAAAGGAAGGTCTCGACAGAAAAATTCTATTTAATTTACAACATAATAAAAATGTAACTATCCTTACACTCGAAAAGCTATGTACTATTCTTGATTGTAAAATCGAAGATGTAGCAGAAATTATAGTTGACAAATAAAAGAACCGTAAAGAATCAAATTCTTTCACGGTTCTTTTGCTATAATTTTTGTAATTTTTTGTGTTTTGTAATGACTACTCTGTACTGCTATTTATCCCTTCACAGCTCCATTGGCAACACCATTTAAAATCTGCTTTTGGCAAACTACATATAAAATCAAGATTGGAACTAATGCCAAAATATAAGATGCAAATGCAAGATTATAGTTTGTACCAAACTGTGTTTGGAAGTTTAACTGTGCAAGTGGCAATGTGTTTTGACCGGTTCCTGACATAATCACAAGTGGTGTCATTACATCATTCCAAGTGCCAAGTGCCGTAAGAATGGCAACGGTTGCGTGCATTGGCATCATCATTGGGAAGATAATCTTCCAAAAAGTTGTCCAAGTGCTTGCACCATCAATCTCTGCGGCCTCTTCCAAAGCAATAGGAAGATTTTTAATATAGCCAGTGTAGAGCAATACATTCATTGGCATATAGAATACCAAATATAATAGGATAACACCTGCACGGTTGCCCAGTCCCATCTGTGCTGTCTGCTTTACTAAAGGCATCATCAAAATGGAAAATGGTACAAACATACCACTGACAATATACAAATAAATTGCACGGAAGCTCTTTTTATGTGCCATTCCTCTTCCAATAACATATCCTGCAAGTGAATGGATCAAAATAGCAAGTATAATGGTTACAATGGTGATCAAAAGGCTGTTTCCCAATGAATGCCAAAAATCAGTAACTTCCATTGCCTGCTTAAAGTTGTCTAAACTCCACTTTGCCGGAAAAGATAATGCTCCTGCCACATCATTGGTCATTTCACTTGGCTGTTTAAAGGCAATAATAAATGCCATATACAATGGGAAAAATACGGTCAATGTTCCCAATATAAGTACAATTGTAAGTACCCAATTGCTCCTTTGTTTTACCTTCATCATAATTGTTCCTCCTTCTTATTCATAAATGTCATTTGGAATATAGAAAGTGCCACAATGACTAAGAAGAAAATTACAGCATTTGCACTTTGGAAGCCAAATTGGCCTCCGTCCATTCCATTTCGATAGATCAAAAACGAAATCGACTCTGTACTCTGTGCAGGACCGCCCTTGGTCAAAGACATAATCTGATCAAATACCATCAAAAGATTCTTTGTACTGAGTACCATATTGATGGTTACAAATGGCATAACCAAAGGGAAGGTCACCTTCCAAAATTCTACCCACTTACTTGCTCCATCCAGCATACTTGCCTCGTATACATCCTGTGGAACTGTCTGCAGACCTGAAATATAGATAATCGTGTTCATCGCAACAGCCTGCCATACACCAACAATCAATACTCCAATCCAAGCGTACTTTGCACTGGCTAAAATACTATTCTGTAAAAATCCAATATGGAATATATTTCCAACTGCTGGAAGAATATAGGTAAAAATAAAGCTAAAGATATAACCAATAACTAAGCCACCTAAAATATTTGGCACAAAATAAATTCCCCTCAGTGCACTCTTAAAGCGAATTTTTGCATTTAATCCAAGTGCCATAATCAGGCTGAGCACATTAACTAAGATGGTTCCTACAATCGCATATTTAAATGTGAACAAATAACTTTTTCCCACTCTGCCATCTGTAAAGAGATCTGCATAATTTCGAAGTCCTACATAATTATAATCGCCATATCCCTTATAATTTGTAAAACTATAGATGAATCCTTTAATCATAGGCAATGTGTTAAATAGGAAAAACAAAACCATTACAGGTATGATAATTGCCCAAAAAGTTTTATCACGCTTTGTCATTTTTCTTTTCATTGAGCGTTCTCCTTTTTCTTTTCGTATTCTTGTACCTTGCGAATCAAGTCTCTGTTGTAATGCTTCCAATCCTTATCAAAGCGATTTAAGAAGGTATCGGTCGCATTGTCGCTCTTATCCAAGAGATAGGTCTGAATCATGGCATCCACACTCATTTCACTTGGATAGTGATGATCCTGGAAATCCGCCATCTTATCGCCTTCAATATAAGACTTCATTCCCTCTAATTCCTTAGGAATGGAAAAATTTCCTTCTTTACAAGCGACTCCGCTCTGTCCATCAAGGTACATCTTGATGGTATCATCATCATACAAAAAACGAAGTACCTCATACACTGCATCCTTGTTCTTCGCCTTTTTCATCACACACATCTGCAAATCAATACCTGAATTGAGGACATTGTCCTTTGCAGACTGATTTGCTGGAAAGGTAAAGGAATCAATATTCATATCTGGATTGACGGACTTAATCTGCGAGATGGCATAACTGCCAATTGGAAACATTGCAGCTTCGCCTCTGGCAAAGGCAGTACAAGCATCATTATAGGAGTAGGCATATGGATTTGGCTCTGCGTAATCAAGCAACTTTCTTTCCTTCTCTGCAACCTCTCTATAGGCCTTGGCAAAGGTCGTCTTTCCCATATTGACTTGATTGCAGATATCTGGGGCCGTTAAACCAACTGCAAGAGCATTCCAAGGTGCAAGGCAAGTCCAAGTATCCTTATATCCCAAATATAATGGCTGAGCTCCACTCGCCTTGATGGTGTCGCACAGGGCAATAAATTCATCCCAAGTATTTGGAATTTTCCAACCATGTTGATCAAACATATCTTTGTTATACAAAATTCCAGCCGCATTGGCCACATAAGGCAACGCATATCTTCCCTCTTGAGGAATAAACTCCAATTGCTTGTCAATATCCAAGTAAGATTTCTTTACATTTTTTAATACATCAAGGTCAGAAATATCCATAAACAAATCAGCATCAAGGAAATTGGAATAATTGATATCTCCACCAATCGCAATAATGTCTGGATAATCTTCTCTAATAAACCTTGTCTTTAATATGGTCATGGCTTCATTTGGCGAATTAATGGTCAAATGAATATTGTCATGAGTTTCATTAAAGTGCTTTTCAATCTTTTCAAAAGTATCCACTGCTTCTGGCTTGTAGGAAACCATTTCAACTTCTACTTTGCCACCACTTGAGGCACTTTGTTGTTTACATCCAGCAAGACTTACTGCCGAAACAATGCCTATGACCACAGCCATTCCCTTCATCAGTTTACCTTTTTTCATATTCTATTCCTCTCCTATTTTTTTCCACTTCTTTAATGACTTCATTATACCATCCAATATGTTGCCAATAAATATCTACACTTTTTCTGTTTTATACCAAAATGCGTTATTTTGTGCTATTATGATATGTAATATCACATTATGGTATATTCACAGAGAGGTTATCATGAAAAGTACACTTTTTAATATATTTCCAAATGAAAACTTTATTGATTTGAATATGTATCAATATGGTTACGAACAATGTAAACCAGGACACTCATTTGGTCCCATTGCTAGAAATCACTACTTATTCCACTATGTCATTTCAGGAACAGGTACACTAATCGCAGAAAATTCAAAACACGAATCACAGAACTACTCCATTAAAAGCGGACAGGGATTTTTAATCTTTCCCAACCAAATTACTACTTACTATGCCGATTCTAAGATTCCCTGGGAATACACTTGGATTGAATTTGATGGACTAAAAGTAAAAGAAATTGTGGATATCACCAATTTTTCCCTAGATACTCCTGTATATCATGCCAATTCAAAAAATATTCGTGAAAAATTGATGGAAGAAATGCTCTATATTAGTCAGCACTCCAAAGAATCTCCTTTTCATTTAATTGGACATCTATACTTATTTCTAGATTATTTAATTCAATCTTCTAAGTCGTCCAATCTCATTCAAAGTGATAAGATGAGTAACTACTACATCAGGGAAGCCATCCACTATATTGAGCAAAACTTTCAAAATAATATTAGTATTGATGAAATTTCCAAAATATGTGGAATCAATAGAAGTTACTTGAGCAAACTGTTCCGTTCATCCATCGGGCGTTCTCCACAGGAGTTTTTAATCAATTATCGAATGATCAAGGCAACAGAATTATTAAAGCTGACTTCCCTATCCATTGGGGACATTGGATCCGCCGTAGGATATGAAAATCAGCTTCATTTTTCTCGTGCCTTTAAGACAATCTATGGAATTTCGCCGAGGGAATGGAGAGCTCAAAATAAGTTGATACATTCCCCTCACTAAAGGTATCCAGATCTTACTTTTTTACTCCCGGACCGTTGTTGGCATCACTTCGATAGACTCCCGCATAAATGGCAGGTTTTCCTGCACTGCGATTTGTCGTTGTGCTATTTGGCGTACCACTTGCCATTACACCATTGGCCACGTTTCCAGAAAGTGCACCGCTGGAATCAGCCTGATATTGCACTCCGTTTAGGGTAACTGTGGCATTAGCAAGCATATGCCCATCCGCAGCCAAATAATAGGTCTTTCCATTAGAGTTGATTGTACCAGTGAGCATCTTTCCTGTTTCATCCATAAAATACCATTGGTTGTTGACAAGGATCCATCCGGTTGCCATCACACCATTGGCATCAAGATAATACCACTTGCCCTGTTCCTGTACCCAAGTACTCTTTTGTGGCTGATAATTTCTGTAGCAATAGCGCTTTCCGCCGATATTTCTCCAAGTATTGGCTGGTGTCTTTCCCTCAAAACTCTGATATTGGAAATTAATATCGACATCGCCATTGATACCTGCAACTCTTCCTGTGCTGCTGGCCTGCCACATTACAGGAGTTGCAAATGTATGCTTTACATTGTAGCGAGCAACCCAAATTGGGTACTTCTGTGGAATGCTGCTATCAATCTTATTGGTCAGCCAATAGTCATTGGCATAGACAATCGGATAATAGCCTGCTTCCTTGATTCGATTGCAGAAGGCATCAATGACCTGGGTCAACTGTTGCTTGGAAAGCTTGCCCTGAGTTGGATCGTCTTCCACATCATAGGCAATTGGGTAGGAAATTGGATAATCTTTTACCAAATCGAGCACAAAGTCTGCCTCTGCCTGTGCATCAGCCACTGTCATTGCCTGTGAATAAATATACGCACCAAGCTTTACACCATTTTGTGCTGCATTTCTTGCATTGTTATGAAACTGCTCATCCAGTCCAGTCCTTGCCTTTGTGCCAATCATAACAAATTGAATATCATCTTTTGGCACCTGTGTCCAATCAATGACCCCCTGCCACTTTGACACATCAATTCCTCTGGCAACAACGCCATCCAATGAAGAACCATCATACATCAAATATGTTCCATCACTTTGCTTACTCCACACACCACTGGCTGCAAATGAGGTCATCCCTGCACTGACAGAGAAAAAACCTGCAAGTGCAAGGGCCATCCATCGAGTTTTTCTTTTTCTTTGCATTTTTTTCACATCCTTTTTCATTTTTTCGTCTAAAATAGGGGGGCGTCTCCGCCCCCCTTATTATACCATATGGTACAAATTATTTGGAATAAAGTGTTACGAGCTTCTCTAAGTAAGTAAATCTTTCCTTAGCATTCTCCTCATTCTGCTCAAAGAGCTTATTTGCTCTCTCTGGATCCTTCAAAGCCAAAGATGCGTAACGAACCTCGCCCTTAAGGAATTCCTGATAATCTCCTGTAGGAGTCTTAGAATCCAATGAGAACTTGTTCTCAGCCTCTGGGTTGAATCTGAAGTTATTCCAGTAACCTGTCTCAACAGCAAGCTTCTCCTCTGTCATTGCCTTTGACATACCCTTCTTGATACCATGGTTGATACATGGAGCATATGCAATGATCAATGATGGGCCATTGTAAGCCTCAGCCTCAGCAAGAGCCTTTACTGTCTGATTGTAATCTGCACCCATTGCGATCTGTGCTACATATACATAGCCATAGCTCATTGCAATGCTTGCAAGATCCTTCTTCTTTGTGTCCTTACCGCCAGCAGCAAACTGTGCAACTGCACCTGTCTTTGTTGACTTAGAAGACTGTCCACCAGTATTAGAATAAACCTCTGTATCGAATACCATGATGTTGACATCCTTGCCACTTGCAAGAACATGGTCAAGACCACCAAATCCGATATCATAAGCCCATCCATCACCACCGAAGATCCACTGGCTCTTCTTTGCAAGGAATTCCTTGTTGTTCTTTAACTCAACAGCATTCTCGCTATTGTCTTCTGCAATTGCAGCAAGAAGCTTCTCTGTAGCTGCACCATTTTTAGCACCTACATGATATGTATCTAAGTATTCCTGTGCTGCTGCCTTAACCTCATCTGAACCATTTGCTGCAAATTCCTCAACAATGCCTCTAAGTCTTGTTCTGATGGCAACATCTGCAAGGTGCATACCATAACCAAACTCAGCTGCATCCTCAAAGAGTGAGTTAGACCAAGCTGGACCATAACCCTTTGCATTCACTGTATAAGGTGTTGAAGGTGATGAGTTACCCCAAATAGAAGAACATCCTGTTGCATTGGCAATGTACATTCTATCGCCAAAGAGCTGTGTGATCAATCTAGCATATGGAGTCTCTCCACAACCTGCACAAGCACCTGAGAACTCAAGTAATGGCTTCTTAAACTGTGAACCCTTAACTGTTGTCTCCTTAAACTTAGCAATTACCTCTGGCTTCTCTGGAAGCTTATTTGTGTAGTTAAACCAAGCCTGCTTGTCAACATTTGCCTCAAAGTTCTGCATTGTAAGAGCCTTCTCGCCCTTCTTTCCAGGACATACATTTGCACAAGAACCACAACCTGTACAGTCTAACTGTGACACGCTGATGGCAAACTTGTAACCTGGCATTCCGTTCATTGCAAGTGTTGGCATACCCTCTGGAGCATTGTTTGCCTCATCCTCTGTAAGAGCAATTGTTCTGATAACAGCATGTGGACATACATAGGCACAGAAACCACACTGGATACAATTCTCATTATTCCATACAGGAACATTGACAGCAATACCTCTCTTCTCGTAAGCAGATGTACCACTTGGTGTTGTACCGTCAACATAAGTTGTAAATGCAGAAACTGGTAAGTTATTACCCTCCTGAGCACTTACAGCTGTCTGAATATTGTTTACAAATGCAAGTGTCTTGTCAATACCCTCTGTAGCCTTTGGATAGTCAAGACCTTCATCTGCACAATTGCTCCACTCAGCTGGAACATCCACCTTAACCACTCCTGTTGCACCAGCATCAATAGCAGCCCAGTTCTTCTTTACAACATCCTCACCCTTGCGGCCGTATGTCTTTTGTGCTGCTTCCTTCATCAACTCAATTGCCTTAGCCTCTGGAATAATTCCTGTGAGCTTGAAGAATGCAGACTGCAAAATTGTGTTGATACGAGTTGGTCCCATACCTGTCTCAATACCAATCTTCACACCATCGATAATGTAGAAGTTAATCTTGTGATCTGCGATATACTTCTTTACCTGTCCTGGAAGATGCTGATCAAGATCCTCTACAGACCATGGGCAGTTCAAAAGGAATGTACCACCATCAACAATTTCCTGAACCATATTAAACTTACGGATGTAAGCTGGGTTATGGCAAGCAACAAAGTTTGCTCTTGTAATCAAGTAAGTTGACTTGATTGGCTTCTTACCAAAGCGAAGGTGAGACATAGTAACACCACCGGACTTCTTTGAATCATAGTCAAAATAAGCCTGTGCATACATATCTGTGTTATCACCAATGATCTTGATAGAGTTCTTGTTTGCACCTACAGTACCATCGGCACCAAGACCCCAGAACTTACAGTTGGTTGTTCCCTCTGGAGTTGTGACAAGATCAGCACCTGGATCAAGTGAAAGATTGGTGACATCATCCTTGATACCAATAGTAAATCTTTGCTTATCTGTGTTGTTGAATACAGCAACGATCTGATTTGGTGTTGTGTTCTTTGATCCAAGACCATAGCGACCTGAAGTTACAGGAATGTCATGGAACTTTGTGCCCTTCAATGCAGCAACAACATCGAGGTAAAGTGGCTCGCCAAGAGCACCTGGCTCCTTTGTTCTGTCAAGAACCTGAATTCTCTTTACGGTGTCTGGAATAGCTGCAACAAAAGCATCTACAGAGAATGGTCTGTAAAGGCGAACCTTAACAACACCAACCTTTTGTCCCTGCTCAAGTAAGTAATCAATTGTCTCTTCAATGGTATCATTTACAGATCCCATAGCAACGATGATTGTCTCAGCGTCCTTTGCTCCGTAGTAGTTAAAGAGCTTGTAATCTGTGCCAATCTTTGCATTTACCTTGTCCATATACTCCTGTACGATTGCTGGAAGTGCATCATAATAAGGGTTGCTAGCCTCTCTAGCCTGGAAAAAGATATCTGGGTTTTGTGCTGAACCACGGATAACTGGTCTCTCTGGATTTAATGCATTCTTTCTGAAAGCTTCAATTGCCTCAAAATCTGTCATCTCCTTGAGATCCTCATAATCCCAAGTCTCAATCTTTTGAATCTCATGGGATGTTCTAAATCCATCAAAGAAGTTGATAAATGGAACCTTTCCCTTCAATGCTGCAAGATGTGCAACAGGTGTAAGATCCATAACCTCCTGTACAGATGACTCGCAAAGCATTGCACAACCTGTCTGGCGACAAGCATATACATCGGAGTGGTCTCCGAAGATTGAAAGTGCATGAGATGCAATTGCACGAGCAGATACATTGAAAACACCTGGTAATTGCTCACCAGCAATCTTATATAAATTTGGGATCATGAGCAAAAGTCCCTGTGAAGCTGTATAAGTTGTTGTAAGCGCACCAGCTGCAAGTGAACCATGTACAGCACCAGCAGCACCAGCCTCTGACTGCATCTCTGTTACCTGTACTGTCTGTCCGAAGATATTCTTTCTACCTTCTGTTGCCCACTCGTCTGTATGCTCAGCCATAACAGATGAAGGTGTAATAGGATAGATCGCTGCGACTTCTGTAAATGCATATGATGCATGGGAAGCGGCCTGGTTTCCATCCATGGTCTTCATACTTCTCTTTGCCATAAATAATTTCCTCCTACTATGTTGAAAAAGTCCATTGTAACGCAAAAGCGTTCTAACCCTATTATATCAACTCTGATTATAATTGCAAATGGAATACAGCACCTTTCTTGTTCTTTATCAGATACAGCCTTGTCGCCACTCTTCTAGCGAACTCCCTGTCGAATTACTGCCCCTCTACCTTTGTAGAAACAATCTCCCAAAATCTCTACATGTTCCACTTTCCCTTTCTTTTCTTTCACAAGCTTTGTTCTCCAAAGACCGCCGTGCATCCCTGCCTCTGCCACAATTTCCACTCCTGTCTTTAGTGTCCTATCTGCAATATACTCTGGCTGTGGCAACTCATCTTCCTGCCTTTGTTCCACAACAAGATAAATTTTCTCACCTTCTGATAGCACAGGAAAACCAACGAGTTCAACTACCAGTTTTTTATCTTCCATTTTAGCAATGATTCCAATCTCTGCTCCCGTGGTATTTTCAAACTTTAAATCCTTTTCTGAATCAATGGTTGCATCTTGTCCAACCATGCCAAATTTCGGAATTTGTTCCGCTGGATATCTTTCTTTTATCTTTAATCCTGCATTGATTGCCGCATTGTAAATGGCCGTTGCCATTTGATCTGCTCCCTCAGTTTTCACACCTTCCTTGAGCATTGCTTTTACCGAGGCAATTTCATCCTTTTTGATCACCGTACCACTCACTTTTTCACAGACATGACTTAAATCTTCATCTTCCAAATCTATTGAAACCACACTCAGTGTCTGATAATCCCTGGCCACTGTGTGATGAAGTTTTGCCTCTATTTTTGCTTGAAATTTTTTCGTTTTCAAAGCTGTCTGAATATCTTCTATTAATTGCTTCTTATCTAGTGTTACTCCATCTCTTCTCTGGGCATAGGTAAAATTTTGTGTCTGTGGATCAAACTCAAGTATCTTTTCATCCTTTGCCTCTTGGTCAAATTGATTGGAGGCATCATCTGCAACCTGCTCGATTCTTGCCTGCATATGCTGAAATTGTAAAAAATACTTGCCTTTGCTATTTTTTTTATAAATTTTTTGCAATGCATTATCAATCGCTAAGTTTGCAAAATTAAATACCTCATATTCCTGATTATCCACCAAAATCTTCATATCCCATGGGTAATTTTCTATCATTTTTTCTCTTGCCTCTTCTATCGTCAGCCCTCGCAAATTGACCTGTTCAAGAAAAACATTATTATTTAATCTCTTATCACTCAACCATTGGATGTTCTTTTCTTTTTGTAATTGTCTCGAATTTTGAATTCCTACTACAGCTGATGTTGTCCCTGCAATCAAGATAAAAATGATAAAAATGAATCTCGGCACAAATAACTGCCTCTGTCTTTCTTTTCGCTTTTGTCTCTCTCGATAGCTATATTTACTTCCTGAAATTCGATATTTTTTTGTTGACATTTTAAACCTCATCCTAGAAATATACCCAAAAGTATAGCATATATGTTACACTATATCTATTAAAAACAACCTTGGAGGAAAATATGAGAAAATATATTGATTTACATAGTCACACTACAGCATCTGATGGAACATTGACACCCACACAACTAGTTCAAGAAGCTGACAGGCGAAAACTCGCCGCCATTGCCATCACTGACCACAATACCATCCTTGGTGTCAGCGAAGCACTTCTTGCAGGAACGGACCTTCCAATCGAAGTCATCCCTGGCATCGAAATGGATTGTGGCTACGGAAGCGGAGAAATTCATATTCTTGGCTACCTTCTTCACGAAGATTATTCGACCACACACCTGCAGACCATTCAAAAAGATCTACAAGTCTTTATTGATATGCGCGATGAAAGAAATAACGAAATTATTCGTCGCCTCAATAAAGCTGGCATTAAAATCTCTATGGAAGATTTATACCAAAAGAATCCCAATGCTGTTGTCACCCGTGGTCATATCGCACGCACTTTAGTTTCAAAGGGATATTTTCGCACTGCCTCTGATGCTTTTTCATCCTACCTTGGTGACGGAAGTCCATTTCTTCCTCCTAAACAGGTCACAGTGGAAAGTGTAATGGACTTCTTTCACAAATATCACTTTTTTATTTCACTGGCCCATCCTACTCGCTATCACCTATCTGATATTGAGCTTGAAAACCTAGTTAAAGTGATCAGCAATTATGGAGCTCACGGAATAGAATGTTATCATTCCTCATTTCAAATTTCTGACACCCAAAAACTACTAAAACTCGCCCATCGCTATAAATTATTGCCAACGGGTGGTTCCGATTTTCATGGAGAGAATAAACCAAAAATTCAACTCGGTGTTGGATACACCAATATGCATATTCCATATACTCTTCTCGTCGACATGAAAAAAGTTCAATGTTAACAAAAAGGGGGAGAGTCTATCTCTCCCCCCTCTATAATTTAAAATGTAACAATTTCTTGAATTGGACCTGTTCGAAGAACTTCAGTTACCTCAATCACTGCTCCCTCTCCTCGATAAACAGCCACATTTTCTATTTTAATTTTCCCCTTGACTTTTACCCAATCCTTATTGTGGAAGCTATCTGCCCCTGGATAATAACATAAAAATCCTAAAAATTGCATATCTGCCTCGCAACAAGTCATTGCCCTTCTTCCGACAACCAGACTATTCTTTGGAATATTTCTTGGTTTTACGACCTGCCCAGCAAATTCTACACTCTTTCCATTGTACTTATCTGATCTTTCCATACTATCCATGTAAAAGATTCCAAAGTCTTCCGGCTCAATTTTGATGACATCTGCATCTAAATCATAAGGAAGTTCGATGCTAAAATCTCCTCGAATCTCACCCTCTCGACCCTCAAATACAATCTCTGCATTGCTGGCCATCGTTCTCAATTGGAAATGATACTCACCAAGTGTATCCATTGGAATATCATCTGCGCGATTACAGAGTACAAGCTCACTGTGTCGAAGCATTGGTCCCATCAATGATTTCATATTCTTTAAATATAAATCCATAGTTGAAGTATCAAAGAGTGTGACTACTTGATTGACAAACCAATTCTCTGGAATCTCCAATTCATCTTGATTCCAAATTCCATTCCACTCAATCAGCACTCTACCTGGATCATAGACAAGTTCCAACTCATGAAGTCTTTCCACTGTCATTTCTTTTTGATCCTCTATAACCACAAGATGAGTGTTCGTTCTCTTTAGTAGCTTTTCATCATATTCCTCTTCTCCCTCTTCACAGAGAACAAGAAGGGTTGGCCGATCGTCCTGAAAATACTCCTGCTGCATTGTAAACTTCATAAATTGTGTCTTTCCACTCTCTAAAAATCCATTGATCACAAATACAGGTATACTCGTGCTGGTCGGCTCTCTATCAAAAGTTCCCGTCATTATCCCCTAAACTCCTTCTCAAGTGCTGCTGCCTTTAAATCTGTTCCAATGACACAAACCTTTCCTGTAACATCCGGCTCACCCTGACGAATCTGAATCTCCTCTGGCACAAGATCAAAATAAAACCATGCCTTAGAATTTGCATCAGCAATCATTCCCTTTGCACGCAACACTGTGCCAAATTCCTCGCCCTCTTTTAACTTTGTCAAAATCTTTGTCAGCTTTTCTTTTGTAATTGCAGGAACCTGCTCAAAGCCAACACTATCAAACACATCATCGGCGTGATGATGGTGATGATCATGTGTGCAATGTTCATCGTGACACTCGTGATCATGATCGTGGTGATGGTGGTCGTGATCGCAGTCATGGTCATGCTCATGATGGTCGTGATCATGATCATGGTCATGGTGATGGTGGTCGTGATCATGGTCATGCTCATGATGATCGTGATCATGCTCATGGTGATGGTGGTCGTGATCACAGTCATGATCATACTCATGGTGATGGTGATCATGCTCATGAGCCATCTCATCAAGAAGTTCTTTTTTCAAGTCCACTGGGGACTCCAAAACTTCCAATAACTTCTCACCCGTCAGTTCTGTAATTGGAGTTGTAATAATGGTTGCTGTTGGATTAACATTGCGAATAAGGGCAACGGCCTCATCAATCTTTTTTTGATCGGCAATATCAGCACGACTTAAAATAATAGTTCCTGCAAATTGAATCTGATTATTAAAGAACTCACCAAAGTTTTTCATATACATCTTGCACTTTTTCACATCGACAACCGTCACTGCACAGTTGTGCTCAACCTCAAGTTCTTCCTCTACATCTGCCACCGCCTTCATCACATCAGACAATTTTCCAACACCACTTGGTTCAATAATAATGCGATCCGGCTTAAACTTTGTCAAAATTTCTTTCAATGAAGTGGCAAAATCTCCTGCCAATGAACAGCAAATACAGCCTGAATTCATTTCTTTAATTTCAATACCCGAGTCTTTCAAAAAGCCCCCGTCAATTCCAATTTCACCAAACTCATTCTCAATCAAAACGGTCTGTTCACCTTGAATAGCCTCACCAATTAGCTTTTTAATAAATGTAGTCTTTCCTGCTCCCAAAAAACCAGAAACAATATCTACTTTTGTCTTTGCCATATCTATTTTTCTCCTGTCTCTTTTTATTTTAGTAATCCATTAATAAATCTCAAAAAGGCCTCTCGCCCTTTGGCATCGCATTTATATACACCTGCATCCTCGAGCACCTGCTGAAATACCAATCCCACTTCCTTTTTTAAAATTTCATCAATACTATCCTTTGACCAAGTACCATATTTCTCTGTCAATTCCTGTGCCCAGTCTGCATGTTTTGCAATTCTTTCATCACCATTTGGATCTCCACCAGCCAAGAGGCAGTCTGCTAAAAGCGAAAGCTCATCCTTTAATCTGCCTGGTAAAATGGCCAATCCCATAACTTCAATCAGTCCAATATTTTCTTTTTTGATGTGATGTAATTTTGCATTTGGATGAAAAAGTCCATCTGGTCTTTCTTTGGTCGTCCTATTGTTTCGTAAAACCAAATCAAGCTCATATACCTCTCCCTTTTTTCTTGCAATTGGTGTAATGGTGTTATGTGGCTCCCCATCCGTCTGTGCCAAAATATTGACCTCTTCATCACTATAGTTTCGCCAAGCATTTAAAATCTTATCTGCAAGCTCAATAATCGTCTCTGTGTCTTTTCCTGAAAGTCGAAGTACACTCATTGGCCACTTGACGATGCCAACATCTACTCCAGCAAATTGGCCAACTTCAATTTCAATCGGAGCTTTGGCCATAGCAAAGTCATATCTTCCTCCCTGAAAATGGTCATGACTCAAAATTGAACCGCCAACGATCGGAAGATCGGCATTGGATCCTAACATATAGTGTGGAAATTGCTTAACATAGTCAAATAATTTACAAAATGTGGCCCTCTCCACTTTCATTGGCACATGCTGACCATTAAATACAATACAGTGCTCATTGTAGTAGACATAAGGAGAATATTGCATAAACCATTGACTATGATGAATTTCCATAGGAATGATTCGATGATTTTCTCTTGCTGGATGGTTACTTCTTCCTGCATAGCCCACATTTTCTTGGCACAATAAGCACTTTGGATATCCACTTTGTTTTGCCTTTTTTGCTGCTGCAATTGCCTTTGGATCCTTCTCTGGCTTAGATAAATTGATCGTAATATCAAGTGCACCATATTTTGTATCGGTCTTCCACTTAATATCCTTACAAATTCGATATCTTCGAATATAATCACTATCCTGCGATAACTTGTAGAAGTAATCTGTGGCATCCTTTGGAGAAATCAAATACTTTTCATGGAAGGTCTTGATCACCTCAGAAGGTCTGGGCATCAAATCATTCATCAATTTTGTATCAAACAAATCTCTTGCGACCACATTGTCATCACAAAGCCCCTGTTGACAGGCATAATCTAAAAGATCTTTTAAAATCATCTCTAAAGGACGATCCGCTACATCATCATCTTCATAATCATCCTTTTTCAAGTCCGCCAATATCAAATTTCGTGCATAGATCGCATCCTCTTCTTCTATCAATCCTGTTTTTAGACCATATTGCACCAATTCCTTTACTGCTCGATCAATCATCTTCCTATTCCTCCTACATTTTTTCCCAAACTGGATGAATCCTATCAATTACCTGCCCAGCAATCAGGCCAATAACCATTCCTGTGAGTACACCAGAAATCACTAACACTGGCAAATAGCTTAAAATCTTACTTTCGTCTAGTACACGCATGGCCATTAAAATCTGCCCCACATTGTGCATCACACCACCAACCATACTCACACCATACACACTAAATATTTTTATCTCCTTGACAAGTACCATACAAACTAGACTACAAATTCCACCCGAAAGCGAAAAGAGCATGGCTGATCCATTTCCAAAGGTCAGCCCCACCAAGATAATACGCAATAAGGAGACAAAAACTGCTCCTCGCACGCCAATCAGGTAGAGTGAAACAATGGTCACAATATTGGCCAGTCCCAGCTTAATTCCAGGAATACCCAAATTAATGGGCAAAATGGATTCAATATAGCTAAAAATCATTGCCAAGGCAATCAACATTCCAAATGTAGCTATTTTTTTTGTTTTCACGCAACACTTACCCCAGCCACCTTGACAACAACTTCCAACACGCACAAATCGGTCATACTTTCAATGGCATTTTTAACTCGGTTTTGTACATTTTCACTTACTTTTGGAATACTTGCATTATAATCAATATTGAGCATCAATACCACAGAAACTCTTCCCTCATTGACATCCACCCTTACGCCCTTTGAAAGACTTTTTTTGCTCAATTTCTGAATCATTTCATTTGTAATATTGCCAGCCATCGACTTTACACCGTCGACTTCCATAGCAGCCAAGGCTGCAATAACCGCCACCACTTCATTTGCAATCTTTATGGTATCCATATTCTCCTCCAAATCAATCCGTTGACAAGCTACTTTTCATTATAACAAACACTTATTGGTTTGCAAAGAAGTTTAATCAACATCCACAGCAACCATCAAATTGGAAAGCACTACAAATCCAGCAGTTTCTGTTCGAAGGATTCGCCTGCCCAATGTGATTGGCTTTACCTTTCTTTCGATTGCCATTTGGATTTCTTCCTCCTCAAATCCGCCCTCTGGTCCAATAAAAATACTGATCTCATCTCCTGGAACCACAGCCTTTAGCAGTTTCCTTGTGTTTTCCATCCCACTGGCCAATTCATAGGGAATAAATCGCTGATTGGATGAAGAAGATTCCTCTAAAGCCTGTACAAAGGAGATTGGAAAAGTGACTTCTGGAACGGTACTTCGCTTTGATTGCTTTGCTGCTGCCTCAGCAATCGCCTGCCACCTTGCCACCTTTGTCCTTGCTTTTTTCTCATCAAGTTTTACAATCACCCGCTTTGTCATCACTGGTACAATGCGACTTGCCCCAAGCTCAACGGCCTTTTGGATAATTAACTCCATCTTTTCGGCCTTTGGCATTCCTTGATAAAGGGTAATCTTTACAGGAAGCTCCATGGAATTCTCATTTTGCTTAAGAATGCTCAAATAGACTTCTTCCCTTGAAATTTTGTCAATTTCACAGAGATAATCTATTCCCCCCGCACTAATGAGCAATTTTTCCTTTGGTTTCATTCGCAGAACATTTCCAATATGATTGACATCTTCTCCATAAATAACAATCTCTTTTTCGTTAACTTGCTCTGGCTGAACAAAAAAATGATACATCCTTACCTACTTTCTTCTCGCCGTGATGCTCACCCACTCACCCTGATATGTTGTCTCTAAAATCTCAAACTCCGGATTTTCTGACAATGCAGCTTTAACTTCTGCTTCCTTTGTATCAATAATTCCCGATGTAATAAAGATTCCACTGTGCTTTAAGTGTCGATACACTTCCTTTTGTAACATAATAATCACAGGAGCCAAAATATTGGCGACAACAATATCATACTTTTCATTTCCAACTTCAGTCTGAATCTTTTCGTCGTCAATAATATTTCCGCAAATCACTTCAAAATCTTTTTCATCAATGCCATTGCTCTTGCGATTTTCTCCCACAGCTTCGATAGCATTGTCATCCAGATCTGTCGCAAAAATATGTTTTGCCCCAAGCTTTAATGCAGCAATCCCCAAAATTCCACTTCCTGTACCCACATCAAGAATCTCTACATCTCGATTTCCATTCTCCTTTTCTAGCTGAATGTACTTTTCTAACTGCTTGATACAAAGCTGTGTCGTCTCATGTGCTCCTGTGCCAAAGGCTGTGCCTGGATCAATGTGAATTAATTCCTTGTACTTTGCATTTTCTGGAATCGTCTCCCATGTTGGCAAAATCAAAATGTCCCCCACCATAAATGGCTTAAAGAACTCTTTCCAGTTGTTAATCCAATCCTTATCCTCTGTCTCATCTTCTGTGATACTGCACTCTCCAAGGTCTGTAAACATCTTTAACTCATCCAATGCCTCGTGGACATTTTTTAAAATCCCCTCAATATCGGCCTCTGGCTCAAGATAAAAACTCACTTTAGCTACACCATCATCTGGTGGCAACTCAGGCAAAATATCAATAAACATTCCCTTCGTATCTGACTCAGAAAGTGGGACATTATCTTCAATTTCAATCCCCTCGAGCCCAATTTCATCAAAAGTTGCACTGACAAGATCTACAGCTGCTGTTGTCGTTGTCAATGTAAATTTCTTCCACTTCATCTTTATTCTCCCGATTTTTAATGATCATTTCGTATAAATAATAGTAAAGGAGCGGCCAATGCCCCTCCCTCATCTATTATATAAAACTCTATAGTATATCGTCAATAATATTCTTAAAGTTCTCCTTTAAGCCTTTCTTTTTCGGCTTTGCCTTTGTCTCATCGACATTGACCTCTCCACGCATTGCCGCATCATAGGAACGCAGTGCCTGTTTTTGAGCCTCTGTCATAGACTTTGGAACCTCAATAACCAATGTCATATAGTGGTCGCCTCGTACATTTTTGTTGCGAATGGATGGAACACCTTTCCCCCTTAAGCGAACCTTTGTACCCGTCTGAGTTCCTGGTTTTACCTCGTATTCTACCTCTCCATCGACCGTTCTCACACGGATTGGCCCGCCAAGAGCAGCCTTAGCAAATGAAATCGACACCGTAGAATAAATATCCATATCCTGACGCTTAAAGATTGGATGTGGGCTAACTACAGCTTCAACAAGAAGAGAACCTCTTGGCCCGCCATTTTTTCCTGGCTCACCACCATCGGCCATGCGCACCATCTGCCCATTGTCAATACCTGCAGGAATTGTGACCTTAAATGTCTTTCTCTTTTGGATATAGCCATTGCCACCGCAATCCGGACATTTGTCCTTGACAATCTGTCCTGTTCCACCACAGTCTGGACAAGTCGTTACATTTTGCATTGTTCCAAATAAACTCTGTGATGTGTAGATAATCTTTCCCTTGCCCTGACACTTTGGACAGGTCACTGGCGAACTTCCTGGCTTTGCTCCACTGCCGTTACAAGTTTTACAAGTCTCCTTAAAATTGACTGTAATCTCCTTTTCGCAACCAAACACAGCTTCTTCAAATGTCAGACGCACGCCTGTGCGCACATCGGCACCTCGCATTGGACCATTGCTTTGCTCTCTTGAACTTCTCCTTCCAAAAAGATCCCCAAAGATATCATCGCTGTCAAACCCAAAGCCACCAAATCCACCGAAGCCACCAAAGCCGCCAAAACCACCAAAGTCACCTGCTCCAGCTCCGCCTGCTCCGCCATCAAAAGCTGCATGACCAAATTGGTCGTATTGTTTTCTCTTTTCTGGATCGCTTAGAACAGAGTATGCCTCGCTTGCTTCCTTAAACTTCTTCTCCGCTTCAGTATCACCCGGATTGGCATCTGGGTGATACTTCTTTGCAAGCACTCGATATGCTTTTTTGATTGCGGCATCATTGGCATTCTTATCAACACCTAAAACTTCGTAATAATCTCTCTTTGTCTCTGCCATTATTGATCCTTTCTGCCGCTATTATACTTCCTTGAAATCTCCATCGACAACATTGTCATCACCAGAGTGTGCACCCTCTGTTGTGCCTGCATCCGCTGAACCTGTTGCCTGCTGAGCTTGCTGTGCATTCTCGTAAACCTTTGCAAAGAGCTTTTGTGCACTCTCTAACAACTTCTCCTGAGCTGCCTTAATCTGGGCAACCTGATCCTCTGTGATGCTCTCTGCTGTGGTTGCCTCCACTGCAGTCTTTAGTGCGGCGAGGTCAGCCTCAATTGCACTCTTATCTGCTACATCCATCTTATCGCCAACTTCTTCCAAGTTCTTCTCTGTCTGGAATACTAAGCTCTCTGCATCATTTCTTGTATCGATGCCCTCTTTTCTCTTCTTATCCTGAGCCTCAAACTCCTGTGCCTCTCGAACAGCCTTTTCAATGTCGCTCTCAGACATATTCGTTCCTGAAGTAATGGTGATGTGCTGCTCCTTACCTGTGCCAAGATCCTTTGCAGATACATTGACAATACCATTGGCATCAATATCAAAAGTAACCTCGATCTGTGGAACACCGCGCTTTGCTGGCAAAATTCCATCCAGTCTAAATCTGCCAAGAGACTTGTTGTCCTTTGCAAATTGTCTCTCGCCCTGTACTACATTGATATCAACAGCTTCCTGATTATCTGCTGCTGTAGAGAAGACCTGACTCTTCTTTGTAGGGATGGTTGTATTTCTTTCGATCAATCGAGTTGCCACTCCACCCATTGTCTCAATAGAAAGTGAAAGTGGTGTGACATCAAGAAGAAGAATATCTCCTGCGCCCTCATCACCTGCGAGCTTACCACCTTGAATGCTTGCACCAATAGCTACACACTCATCTGGGTTCAATGTCTTGCTTGGCTCAGTATTGGTCAACTGCTTTACCTTCTCCTGAGCATTGATCATACGAGTAGAACCACCAACAAGGAGTACCTTTCCAAGGTCAGCTGCTGTAATGCCTGCATCACTCAACGCATTCTGTACAGGAATCGCTGTTCTCTCAATCAAATCACTGGTCAACTCATCAAACTTTGCTCTTGTAAGGGTCATATCCAAGTGCTTTGGTCCCTCAGCATTGGCTGTGATAAATGGAAGATTGATGTTTGTACTTGTTGCTGTAGAAAGTTCCTTCTTTGCCTTCTCTGATGCTTCCTTTAATCTTTGCAATGCCATCTTGTCCTTAGAAAGGTCGATGTTCTCAGCCTTCTTAAACTCAGAAACTAACCAATCTGTAATCTTATTATCAAAGTCATCACCACCAAGATGAGTATCACCATTGGTTGACAAAACTTCAATGACGCCATCACCAATCTCAATGACAGATACATCAAATGTACCACCACCAAGATCGTATACCATAATCTTTTGCTCCTTCTCATTGTCAAGTCCGTAAGCAAGTGCTGCAGCAGTTGGCTCGTTGATAATACGCTTTACATCAAGACCTGCAATCTTACCTGCATCTTTTGTAGCCTGACGCTGTGCATCATTGAAATATGCTGGAACGGTAATGACAGCCTCTGTTACCTTCTCACCAAGGTAGCTCTCTGCATCTGCTTTTAACTTCTGAAGAATCATTGCAGAAATCTCCTGTGGTGTGTAAGACTTTCCATCAATGGTTACCTTGTAATCTGTACCCATATGTCTCTTAATCGATGCAATGGTGCGGTCTGCATTAGTTACGGCCTGACGCTTTGCCGCATCTCCGACCAATCTCTCTCCTGTCTTTGTAAAGGCAACGATAGAAGGTGTTGTTCTTGAACCCTCTGCATTTGGGATAACAACTGGCTTGCCACCCTCCATAACAGCTACACAGCTATTTGTTGTTCCTAAATCTATACCAATAATCTTGCTCATATTCCTATCCTCCAAGTAATTTTTTATTAATTTGCGACTTTTACCATACTATGTCTTACAATAGCATCTTTATATGTATATCCTCGCTGAAATTCTTCCACGACGATATTATCGCCCACACTCTCATCCTCCACATGCATCACTGCATTGTGGAAGTTTGGATCAAACTCATGACCCACACATTCAATTGGCTTTACGCCCACGGCCTCTAATTCCTTTAGAAGCTGTTTGTAAATCATATCCATGCCAGCGGCAAATGACTCACATTCCTTGCCCTCTGGCACGCTCTTTAGTGCCCTTTCAAAATTATCAATCGTTGGCAAAAGTTTTTCAACAATACTTCTTGCTCCCATATCAAACATATTTGCCTTTTCTTTTTCTGTACGCTTTCTAAAGTTATCAAACTCTGCCATATTTCGTACTAGACGATCCTGCAAATCCTTGATCTGTTGATCCTTTGGGTCAACGCCCTCTTGTTCACACTCGTCTTCTTTGCCCTCTTCATTGAGCATCTCTTCCATTGCAGCCGCAGCCTTTGCAGCTCTTTCTTCTTTGGTCTCCGATGTGTTTTGTGTATTCTCTGCATCGTTGACCTTATGGCTTACATCCTTCTTTTTCATCCGTCTCCCTCTCTATTTGTCTTTAAAATCTTGATCCATCTGTGCCATCACCTCTTTAATGGTCTGAACCACTCTTTCATAGTCCATGCGCTTTGGCCCCACAATGCCAATCGTGCCACAGATTCCGTGACCAAACTCATACTTTGCTGTTACAAGCGAACAGTCCTGCATATTTTGCACAGGAAGTTCTTCGCCAATATATACCTGAATACCATAATCATTTCCCGCAATTTGCGTCTGGTCAAATAGCCTTTTGAGCTTTTCCTTTTGTTCAAAAGCATCAATTAATTTTGATGCCTTCTCTCCGTCTGATAATTCAGGATATTTGAAAATATTGGTTGCACCACTTGTATAAATCTGTAAATCCTCATCATCACTTGTAAACGCTCTGGCAATCTCAGACAACACCATGTCCATCACATCCCCATAAACTCCGGCATCGGACTTTAATTTTGCCATCATTGCCAAGGTAATCTCATCAATAGAGAGACCATTTAAACTTGTATTGAGTAAAAGATTTAAATCCAAAAGCTCATCTACCGAAAGCTCCCTCTTTAAATCCATAATATTATTTTTAATAATATTGCCATCAAAAACTGTGACAATCAAAATCCTTGAGCCCTCTAATTTTGATAGCTGTAAAAACTTTATCTTATTTTCCTCGACCTTTGGTCCACTAATCATTGTCGCATAATTTGTATTACTCGCAATGATCTTAGCAAGTTTCCGAAGTACTACTTCCAGGCGTCCTACCTTTTCTAGGACATCTGTCTTAAATTCAGCCACTTCAATTTCTTTGTCCTTTAATATTTCATCGACATAAAAGCGGTATCCTTTATCCGACGGCACACGACCTGCCGAAGTGTGTGGCTGCAAGATGTAGCCCATATCTTCCAAATCACTCATCTCATTTCGAATGGTCGCACTACTCAGATTCAAACCTGGAAGCTTTGAGATCGTTCTTGATCCGACTGGCTCTCCAGTTTCCATATAATTCTTAATAATGGACTTTAAAATTAACACCTTTCGCTTATCAAGCTCCAATCTCATTCCCTCCCTTCTTTTGTTAGCACTCATCTTTAAGGAGTGCTAATTTCTAAGTGTTATAGTATTACTTCTTTTGTATTTTGTCAACAGTTTTTTTAAGTTTTTTCCAATTTTTTTTATCTTATTTGTTTTGAAACTAAAATTTAAAACTTTCTCTTGACATTTAACATTTTTGTAATTATACTGTAACAAACGCAACACTAGTTAATAGTTTTTAAGAATTTATGAGGTGACTAATGAAGAAGAGTTTAACGAAGATTTTTGCTGTAACTGCTATTATAAGTACGATTTTATCCAATGCTGTATACGCTGCTCCAAAGCGTGGCGAGAAGATTGGTACATTTCGCGTAACTGCTTACACCAATTACACAAGATCTGGCAAATACAAAAACATTCCAACAGCCAAAGGCATGATGCCTAAAGCAAATCATACCGTTGCAACCAACTGGAAGGAAATTCCAGCAGGTTCAAAGATTATGATTGGTGACAGCGACATTGTCTACACTGTGGAAGACACTGGAAACTTCACTGGTCTTGTCGACATCTACATGGGTAGCTATGGTGCAATGCAAGAATGGGGTATGCACAGACTACCAGTTTATCGTGTTATTGAAGAATAAGAAAAGAATCATACATAAAAAGGCGACCTGCATTGCAAGTCGCCTTTTTATTACTTTGGTTACTATCTCTGATAGAGGTGATTGTTCACCTTTTGAATTAACATCTCTAGAGCAACTAAATTTTTTCCTCCTTCTGGAATAATCAAATCAGCCCTTCGCTTACTTGGTTCAACAAATTGCTCGTGCATTGGCTTTACTGTGCTCAAATATTGTGTCATTACACTCTCTAGGGAGCGTCCTCTCTTGACCACATCTCGCTTAATTCTTCTCAAAACTCGCACATCCGCATCTGTGTCCACAAAGACTTTCAAATCCATTAAATCACACAATTTAGGTTCTGAAAAAATCAAAATCCCTTCCACGACAATGGCAGGTGCCGGATGCACCACGATGCACTCCCTTGCCCTTGTATGAAGGCAATAGTCATAGGTTGGCACCGAAATGGAATGCCCCTCCTTAAGAAGTCGCAAATGCTCACATAAAAGATCTGTGTCAAATGCATCAGGATGGTCATAATTTAAATTTTCTCTCTCCTCAAACGGAATATCATCATGAGCCTTATAGTAATTGTCGTGACGCAAAATTGTCACTTCATCTTCACCAAATTTTTCCACCAAGCGATTGGCCAATGTTGTCTTTCCACTTCCACTTCCACCTGCGATCCCAATAACTAATGTATTCATCTCTACCTCTCCTTTTTGACAAGTAACGAATATAATGTAGGAGAAAAATGGAACTCTTTCATTAAATTTTCCACTTCTCTTCTACTGCTCTCAATCACTATTTTGGGCGTTATTGCTCTTCTGACCGCACGAATCATCATATTTTTTGGCGTGTGTTCAAAGTCAATAAACTCCAATAATTGTGTGCGATAGCCACTGTACTCCAATAAATTTGCTCGAATGGCATCGGTGGCCAATGCTGCAAATCTCTCCTTGACAATCCCATATTTGGAAAGTATGCCAAAATTTTGGGTGTCTAGTTGCTGATTGAGCTCATGTTGACAACATGGCACAGAAAAAATCATCTTTGCCCCCCACTGGACAGCATTATAAAGTGCATAATCTGTTGCCGTGTCACAGGCATGCAATGTTATCACCATATCCACTGAAAATGGAGCCTGAAAGCCATTGATATCTCCGAGGAAAAATTCCAGATGCTCATAGCCATACCGTTTTGCTGCAAGATTGCAATTTTTAATGACCTCTTCCTTTAAATCAAGCCCAATCATTCTTGTTTTTATTTTCTTTATTTCATGCAAATAGTGGTATAAAATAAAGGTCAAATAGGACTTTCCACAACCAAAATCAATGACATTCATTTCTTGCAAATTGCTGTGAGAAATCGCATCATCAATTAATTCCAACATTCGATTAATTTGCCTGTACTTGTCATACATACTCTTTACAACTTTTCCCTCTTTAGTAAAAATTCCCATATCGACAAGTGGGGCAATGACCTTGCCTTCCTCGAGCAAATACTTCTTTTTTCGATTGTGTTCCATCCCTTTTTTCTGATTTTCTTTGCCATTTTCCTCACTCCTTGCCTTTAACTTATAAGCTGGATTTCCCTTTTTGGAGATCATAATCATATGTTCTCCCCTTTCCCCAAAGGCATTGACTTGTAAAAAATGCCTTTCAATCAATTCATTTAGCTTAGCACTCAAATCCTTCCCCGCAATATTTTCATGAAACACCTGTGTCTTTGTGTACTTCTCAATTTGAAAGAACTCCTTCTTTTGCACAACCACAATCTTTTTAAACTCTTCAATGGCCTTTTTTGGCTTACTAATGACAATCTTTACTAGGTCATCTTGACACATTTTTTCTATATAATTTAATAATTCTCCCATTTTTCTCCCTCACTATTTTTACTTTTATTGTACCATAGTTTCTTCACACTTATGTTAACTTTTATTTATATTTAATTGACATTTTTTATCTTTCCTTTTATAATAATTTCATAAAATTTTTAAAAAGAAAGGAACATTATGTCTACAAAAAGAATCACACTTATCGCACTGTTTAGTGCAATTTTATGTGTACTCGGTCCTCTTTCTATTCCTATTGGGCCAATTTCATTCTCTCTTACTCCATTTGGTGTCTGCCTAGCCGCCTATGTGCTCGGTATGAGGGACGGCGTTATTAGCTGCCTAATCTACCTTCTCATTGGTGCCATTGGACTCCCTGTATTTTCTGGTTTTCAGGGCGGATTGATTAAACTTTTAGGTCCAACTGGAGGATACCTGATCGGATTTATTTTCCTCAGCCTGTGCACAGGAGTGGTTGCTCAATACGCACAAAATAACATATCTCTTGAATTTTTAGGAATGATCATCGGACTCTTTTTGTGCTATCTCCTTGGAACATTGTGGTTATCCCATCAGATGCACCTTGGCTTTTTTAAGGCTCTCTCTGTTGGTGTTATTCCATTTATTATTCCAGATCTCATCAAATTAATTCTTGCCCGATCCATTGGGATAAAAATTAAAAAAATAAACGGGGATACTACTGTGTAGTATCTCCGTTTTTTACTGTCACATCTTCTCTCGAAAAGCGTTTCACTGAAAAATAGGCGACGACATCCAATCCAATTAAAAACGCCCAAAATACAACAATTCCCCATCCACCAATACTGGCAATAAAATCATACGCTCCATGCAAAAGCACAGGTATCCAATAACTCTTTGCAAGATAACTTTTCTTTTTCTCCTCATTTCCCCTCTCCCGATAGAGCTTGGCCAATCCATAATAATGTCCCATGAAAATTCCTGTAATACAGTGCACGGGAATCGCTGTCACCGCACGAAGCGGCACAACACCAATGCCCAATCGATGGACATAGAGTAGGTTCTCAAGTGCAGCAAATCCTAAAGACACAGCTACCGCATAAACCACTCCATCAAAACAATAATCAAATGCGGGATGGTTCCATGTCACTGCCTTTAAAATAAAACGCTTTGTCATCTCCTCGACCACACCAATAATGAAAAAATTACTAATGACAATGGAAATTAATTCATCCTCATCAAAGTATCGATTTAAAATAGAAAATCCTATTTTTTCCAAAATAAACGCCACCACAATGGAAACCGCCCCTAAAATAAAGAGCTGTGCCAATAATCCTATAGGTTCTTTTTCAATTTCATCTAATTGATACATATAGTACAACAACCAAAGTGCTGGTGCCACAGCCAATATTAACGAAATTTGATACATCTGCTCCTCCTCTCTAAACACAGTTATTTTACCATATTTTCATTGCATTTTCCAACAATTCATTTTATCATCTTTGTTAAACAGCAAAGGAGAACAAAATGAATCATTTTGAAAGCTATTTATTACAATGGTATGACCAAAATAAACGGAAACTTCCCTGGCGAGAAAATCCAACAAGTTATCATGTGTGGCTGTCAGAAATTATGTTACAGCAAACAAGAGTAGAAACCGTAAAAAGCTACTATGAACGCTTCTTAAAAAAACTCCCCGATATTCATTCCCTAGCTAAAGCTTCCGAAGAAGTCTACACTAAACTTTGGGAAGGACTTGGTTACTATTCTCGTGTCCAAAACCTCCACAAAGGTGCTGTGCAAATTATGGAGGATTTTGGTGGAACTATGCCTTCTACCTACCAAGATTTATTAAAAATTGCAGGCATTGGCCCCTATACCGCAGCTGCCATCGCCTCGATTGCCTTTGGTCAAAAAATTCCTGCCATTGATGGCAATCTCTTGCGCATATTTGCAAGATTGACCGCCTATAAAGAAAGCATCAAAACAGAAAGAGCAAAAAAAGAGGCATCTGCTTTCTTTTTTCCAAAAATGATGAGCAACCGACCAGGCGATTTTAATCAAGCACTCATGGATCTGGGCTCTAATATTTGTACCCCAAAGACCAAACCAAACTGCAATGCTTGTCCCCTCCGACCATACTGTATGTCTCAACAAACAGGTACACAGCTTGATTATCCCATCACACCGCCAAAGAAAGAACGGACAATTGAAAAACGCTTTCTCCTTCGAATTCACGACCAAGAACATATGTTAATTCGAAAACGACCAAATAAAGGAATCCTTGCCGGTCTATATGAATTTCCAAATTTTTCCTACACTTCAGAGGAAGAAGCACAAAATCAGGCTCTTTCCTTTATAAAAAGCCTTGATTTTGTTCCCATCCAAGTGAGCAAATTGCCCTTACATCGACATATTTTTACGCATAAAGAATGGATGATCGAGGGACTTGATATTTTTATTGAAACTCCACCTTCTACTCCTCAAAAAAAGGAAGAATATATCTGGGCGAATATGGTAGATATCACTAATTTTTATACGATTCCTTCAGCATTTTCTCCATATCTAAAGATATAGATCTTCTGTAATTACCTCTTTTATCATTTTTTCAGCTATTAGTTTCATTGTCCGAGGCTAATAGCTGAAAAAATAGTCTCTCACTCTCTTCCATTTGTCTAACAAATTCTTTGTAATTGTTGCTGTATCTTGGAATGACAAATCCTAATTTGATCACATCGATGTCTTCTCTCGGTGATACATTTTTCTCATAAGTAATCCCTTGGTTTAACCTTAAATGGATAAACTGACCATCCCTTTGTTCACCACTTTGGGGGTACAAAAAATAGCCTCTCTTTGACTCAAATCGGAGCATATAAGCTAGAATTTGAAGATAATCTCTGCCATAAATATTTTTTGCTGGCTTATACTTTGCATCGGCAATAACTCGATTGATCGGATTTCTTCCAAGAAAATCAGGATAGATTGTACCAGCCCTATCAAAGAACTTTTGCACACCTAATTTTTTCTTATTCATTGGATGATAAAATTTTTCTCCCAATATAAGATTGAGATACTCTTCCCAGAGCCAAGCTCCATCAAAGAGTATCCCATACATTTTTTGATTTCCCAGATAAAGACTGTGCTGTTGATTTTGCAAAATAAAAAGGCAGAGTTTTTGCAAATCTCCATATTCTCGATAATAGGCGTGTTGAATTGGATTTTTTCTGTTGGCCTCGATCACCTTTCTTCTGTCCGCCATTCGATACTTTAAAGTCACTCGCTCGATGACCATTACCTCTTCCTTCACACCATCTAAAATTGGATGACCATATTTTTTTCCTCGAATTGCCTCAATCGCATGGCGAATTAATTCCATCAAATCATTGTCTACTAAATGTTCTCTCTGTCGATAGGCAATCTTTCCCTGAAATGGGATATTCTTTTGAATATGACTTGCAATGTCCATTCTTCCACGCACATGGGCATTGTTATGAACCTGATCCATATAGTCTCGAAATTTCCCCTTTCTCAACGCCTTTTGAAGATACAGAGGAAACAAAAATGTGAGCCACTCAAATATCTTTTCTTCCTGATTAATGCTTTGAGTGAAGGAGACAAAATTGGGCAAATGCAAAACTTTTTGAAGTAAGTATTGCAAAAAATAATCTTGATTTTCCTCTTTGCAAAAGCGAGAAGTGATCATCAGTTGCTCGTGATCCATACCCAAAATGCCCATAATATTGCCTGTGACATAATTTTCTTTCTCTGACTTTAAAATTACTTGTTCTTCATCTAACTCTAGACTCCAACCCTCAATTTCACTCAAACCATTTGAAAAGACAAATGCTCCCTCTTGTCCAAGCTCTTCTAATTTTTTGTCAGCTATGTGATCAACTAAATTTTGAATGCAATTAAAATCTTCTCTCTTTCTTTTGCTATTGTCAGCCACTTTTAACACATTGATTTTATTGTTCATTTTCCATCACATCACTTCCAAATCTATTTTCATCCCCACAATAGGCAAGATAGAGCTGTCGTATCATTGCTTTTTCGTCATAGAGTCCACGGACATAATCTTGCAAAAGTGGTTCAAGATAATCTCTCCACAATTCATCAAAACCAACCGTCTTTTCTTTTAACTTTAAAAAATACGCCGCTCCAATCTGATAATTTTCATTTAGTCCATCGACAGCTAAAATTGCTGTATTGAGACGATTCATTCTCTCCGTGGCCTCTTTGACCAACTTTTTGTCGCCAAGATGTTCTAACATGAACTGTGTATCCCTTGCTCGAATTTCAATAAAACGAAAACGTCTTCGCATTGCAAAGTCAAAGCTGTCCACTGAGCGATCAATATCATTCATTGTCCCTATAATATAGACATTGGGCGGAATATAAAATTTCTTTTCTGGCTCGGCATGCATATTGGCGTATTGCGTAGAAACCTCCCCTGCCCTTCCCCGACACCCCGGATCAATAGAAAAAAATAATTCTCCAAAAATCTTTGAAATTTCGCCTCGATTAATTTCGTCAATAATAAAGACATATTTTTTTATCTTTTCATCAACAAAAGGATTTTTCTTTAATTTTGATTTAAATTTACTCATCTCCTGAAACAGAGCCAAATCATAGGAATATTCCTGTCTTGCATTCTTTTTCCCAAAAAATCTTGTCACACTCGTTACTTTATCAAAAGTCTCCCCCGAAATCAGCATTTTTCGGATATCATTCATATTCAACGTAATTCGATTTGTCAAGGGATTTCGTGGAATGTAAATTGAAATATAGTGCTCATCCACATCAATAATGGTAAATTGACTTCCTGTGATCGTTTGAAATTGATCCTGTTCAAATTGTATATTTTCAAAGAACAATGCTATAATTTCGTCTGCAAAGGCCTCCTTTGCCTTTTCCTGCCTCGACTCCTTGGCAATTTCAAAATTTTCTCTTGCCCTATCCACAAAGCCTTTAAAAATACCATCTTGAAGCTCAAATCCGATACTTCCATCTTCGTTCATCCTCGGGCGAAGTCCCTCCACAAAATCAGTATAATCATAACTTGGATGAAATTGAACAAATTCTACTTGACTCTTTTGTGCTGGTGACAAATTGGCATAATTATCCTCTGCCCCATCACTGACAATCATCGCTGCAATTTTCTTTGCCAAAAATGATTTTCCCACCCCAGGTGCACCTCGAAAAATCACATTTTTTGATTCCAACAAGCACCGCTCATATTGCTCGTACCGAGTATGTTGAGTTTGATTCAATGATATGTCCTCCTCACTAAATATAAACAGTAAACTGCTCCGACTTATTGAAGTTGGAGTATGAATTTTCAAATCTTTAAACGCCTCAAATATTCCTTCTGCTCTAGTGTAATTCTTCGGCTCTCCACAGCTTTTTGAATAGTCTTATTGTGCGTCCAGATATCTAGTTTTTGCTCTTCTATATATAGTAGAGCTTTGGTATATTGTTTGGCAAGTGCTGTAGCAAAATACCAAGCTACCATCATACGAATATAATATTCCTCAGAGCTAATCTTGGATACCATTTCTAAATAGATTGGATCAAAATCATCATCAAGAAAATGCTCTAAAAGCATTCCAATTCCAAATCGAACCGTATATGTTCTATCCGAACAAACCCACTGTTTTATCTGATCAATCAATTCAGAGCGATTCTTTTTGAATACCTTAGGGGAAAGTTGATCACAGGTTGCCCAGTTATCAACAAATGGCAAAAATTGATTCAACTCTTCTAGGCACTGCTTATTATCTTTTATCTCTGAAATCATAAAAGCATGAAGTTGATTTTCTTCAAAATATTGATGGGGAAGGAAATGCAAAAAATTTTGCATTTCTTTTTGTTTGACAAGCTCCTTTGCATATCTTCGAAGCTCTGGAGTTCTTACTCCGATTATCGTAGTTGATTCTAGTGTTGGAATTAACCTGCACTGAAAATCACGATATTTTTTATCTTGTAGCTCAAAGAGCTTTTTTCTTATCTCTTCAATTTTAACATCCATCATAATCTATTACTACTTTCTTAATTTGCCTCAAAAAGACTTTTGGATGAATATAAAGATTTTCAAGTATTGGAACCAGATCAATATACTCCTCCTCACTGTCTTTATTATGCTTATACTTTGCCATAACAACAAGATAACCATCATTCCACTCTATAACATCAGTATACTTTTCAAGAGAATACGGTGCCTCAAATCGGATAGTATAGTTACCATATTTGAATACTGTAAAATTATCTTCATTACAAATAAATGCACAATTCCCAACCATTCATAGTCCTTTCAAATTAAATAAGAATAGGGTTAGATTAATAAAAACCTTGTGTCATAGCCACTTCACCATCATATACTCATTCACAAACGATCCATCCCTCATTCGTATCGCATCTGGTTTTATTCCTGTAATCCGAAATCCCATTTTTTCATATAGCCCTCTCGCTCTTTTATTTCCCTCAATAAAGTCAAGTTCAATCTGACGGACATCGCCACGAGCTCTGGCCACTTGAAACATCTCTTCAAACATTCTTGTTCCGATACCAAGATTCCAGAATTCTTGCAAAAGGGCAATCGCAACAGAAGCCCGATGACGATCTTTTTTTCTAGTACAAAAAGAAATCTGACAACTTCCTGCAATCCTGCCATCTACAAAACAGATTATCATCATTCTATTCTCACTATCATAGCTCTCCTGAATAAAAGCTCTTTCCTGATCCAGCGTAACCTCAGCCAATTCCTCTGGAAACCTCATCAAAAAATCTGTCTCACTTGATGCCTTTACAATAAATTGAAGCATATCCTCCGCATCATCTTCTGAAGGAGTATGAAGAACTGCCTTTCTCCCATCTTTTAATTTGAACTCTTTTTTCTTAAAAACCATTGCGATGTACCTCCACGACTCAATTTTACTTTATTGAAACACTCCAAATATCCCCGTCTACCAAATATTGAAACTCTGTTAAGTCTGCATTATTAATAACTCTCAAAAGTTCATCAAAATCATTTACTGTATTGATTTCTGAAAGATGCCTGCCATCAATCCATTCCATTTGTCCTTCTTCTGATGAAACAAGTTCTCCTGAAAACTGCTCTGTTTTAAACAGAAATACAATATATCGTCCATTTTTTATTGGAAACTGCTTTACCCCAACCAATTTTGGGTTAGTAACATCCAGTCCTGTCTCTTCTTTCATTTCTCTCTTCACAGCATCAACAAAGGATTCCCCGATCTCGACATGACCTCCTGGAAGTGTATAGCCCTTCCAATCTTCTTTCACCCTGTTCTGTAATAGAATTTTATCTCCATCTTGAATAAGACAAAGCACTGTCAATTCAACATTTTCCGTTCTTGCCATCTTTTTTCTCCTCATCTTATTTCTTTTCCTACTTTATTCTACTACAAATTTTCTATATTCTACTTTTATTATACTTAATTTTCACATTTATTTTCAAGTATTTCACCTTACCTTCTTGCAAAAAAGAGCTTCCAAGTTAAAAAACTTGAAAGCCCCTCTCTATCTTGATCGCATTATCCTATCTATTTTTTTATGCACCGAAAACATGCCACACTTTCTACTCGAGTTATCAAAACTTCCTTGCAAGTTTTTAATAATCTTCTCCTGAGGCTGCTTTCGGTTTCAAATGGTGGTGTAAAAAATCCCCTAGGAACATAAAAGTGCCGTGCAAACCAATCTGTTCTTTTACATCCACCCTTTGTATAAAAACAACCACAAAAGACTCCGCCCGATTTTAGGACACGAAACACCTCTTTGTAAGCTGCATTTTTGTCAGGAAAGACATGGAATCCATTCATGGAAAGCACAATGTCGAAGGAATCATCCGCAAATGGAAGATTTCCCACATCCCCCTGTAAAAAATGGATATTTCTTATTCCCATATGTTCGGCCTTTTCTTGTGCAGATTTCATCATATCGGATGAATAATCTACACAAGTAATCTCTGCACCTGGCAACTTCTTATACTTTGGCATCGTTAGCACTCCTGTTCCCACTGGAATTTCTAGAATTTTTCCTGAAAAATTCTTTGGTATCCCAGATAGAGCTTGATGAATATATTTTCGATTCTTTTCCCTATCCATATTCCACACGAAATAGCAAATTATTTTGCCCAGGAAAGTGGAACAGGTCATCATATGGTCATAGAAGCTCGTATGACCTCCCGTCAGCTGATATGCACCTTGAATTTCTTCTTTTTTCGCCATACACACACCTCCTCAAAATAGGATAGCGTCATGATAAACAACTTATCGATCTCTTAATCCATTATATCTTATCTTATTGATAATCCACACTAATTTCTACAGTATCAAAAAGATCGGAGGAAATCTTTACCATGTTCTTTCCTGCTTGGAAGGCCTCCTTGCTAAGGTCAATAAACTCGTCTTTTCCCGTGCCATAATTTTGCGTCACTTTGAACACATTGCTGTCTCCACGGGAGAAGCTAGATACCTTATGATAAGCTACGCCATTGACAGAAACTTCGGTGCCATCTTTTTTTACTGCTGCAAGAAAGTTCTTTAGTTGAGACTTATTTGCATTGTCAAAGGTGAGTCGAACTGTCTTGTCGAGAGGATAATTGTCTCTCACTGTTGCTCCAACAAAATTAGGAACGCTATATTTACTTGCACTCGTAAATTGAATATCGTTTACGCCGTTACTGAAAACTTATAAAAAGCTAATAAACTTTTATGTTTCATTCCTACTTCATCGAGTATGCTTTCATACTGAATAAATTCAAATACTAATTACAAGTTCTTGTACTCTCCATAGGCGTCAATTCCCGATTAACGTTCGGTACATATCTGTAATAACTTTAAAGTGTTACACTACAGATTGTTTTAAAACATTCTCTCCATACTGCTTTAGATTCAAACTTGCTTGAAAATCTCTATCTATGATGTTTCCACATTCACATTTATAAATTCTGTCAGACAGTTTCAAATCTTTTTTAATATTTCCACAACAACTACATAGTTTAGAACTTGGAAAGAATCTGTCTGCTATAATGACTGAAATATTATTCCAGTTAGACTTATACTCAATCTGCTTTCTAAATTCATAAAAGCATTGTTGTTGTACTGCTTTGGATAAATGCTTATTTTTCATCATTCCACTTACATTCAAATCTTCCATACAGATAAAACTTGGTTTTCGCTTTATGATTTCAGATGTTGTCTGATGTAAGTAGTTTTGACGAATATTTGTTAATCGTTTTATTACTTTTAAAAGTTCTTTTTCTCTTTTTATTATGTTACTTGTTTTACAATAACTGCCTCCTTTCTTATTTTTCTCATATCTTCTTGATATTGAACGCTGTAACCTGCGTTTTTTCTTTTCTATTTTTCTTACTTTTTGTGTTTTATTTATGTTCTTATAAGTATTTCCATCAGAACAAACTGCTAAGTTTTTAATACCTAAATCAATTCCGACACCATCATTTGATGGAAGATTATTATTGTCATCTACTTCAATTCCAATAGATACATACCAATACAATCCATCATATGTAAAGCGTGGATTTAAGTATTTACAGTTAATTGGTATTCTTTCTTTTTCACAAAGTCTAATCCAATTCAATTTTTGTTTATTTCGTCTTTTACTCATTGAAAATCCTTCGACTTTTACATGAGTATCTGTAAACTGAATTTTACCAGTATCTTGATAAAAAGAAGGAGTTGAATGCTTTTTACTTTTAAATTTAGGATATTTGCATTGCCCTTTGAAAAATTTTTTATAGGCATTACAAGCATCTTTGATTGCCTGCTTTGTTACATTATTACTTACTTCATTTAGCCATCTATACTCTGGCAGTTTCTTTAGCTGTGTAAATTCTTTTCGTAATTCATTATCCGATAAGAATTTATTTTTTTGCTTATAGTTCTCTTGTTCCTTTGCAATAGCCCAATTGTAAGCAAATCTCGCACATCCAGCATATTGAAATAGTTGAGTAATCTGTTTATTATTTGGGTATAGTCTGATTTTTATTGATTTTATCATTTTTCACTGTCAACCTCAATTAATTCATTTACTAATTCTCTAGCTTTATTAGCACGTTTGCCTTGTAATTTACAACTAAAAACTGTGATAATTTGAACTAAATCTTCTACAAGCTCTTGCTGTTCTGGTTTTTCTGTATTATCAATTATTTCTATGTCACAATTATATAAACTTGCAACATATTCAACTAATTCAAATCCAAATCTTAATAATCTGTCTTTATAAAGAACTACAACTTTTTCCACTTCATGCTGAGATATACGTTTGATTAATTCTCTTAAACCCTTTTTCTTATAATTAATTCCAGAACCTATATCCGAAATTATTTCATAAGGTTTCCCTTGAGCATTTAGATACAGCTTCATATTCTCTATTTGTCTTTCTAAATCATCTTTTTGTTTATTGCTTGAAACTCTGCAATATCCAATGACAATTCTATTCAAATCAGATTTTATATTCATAACCTGATTTAATTGTTCATGAGAATAATATCTGTATCCATTACTAGACACATGATGTGGATGAAGTTTACCGTTTGCATCCCAATTTCTAAGTGTTTGGGCTGATACTCCTAAAATTCTTGAAAATTCTCTGATAGAATAGTATTTACTCATAATTAAAGTTCTTAAAGCCTCCTTTTCAATATTTATATTTTATTCTATCATTAAAACTTATAAAAATCAACACATATTTATAATTTTTTTATAAATTACTCTTAACAGTTGCTTGCCTCTGTTGCTGGAGCTACGGTTGTCGCCTCCACCGTCTTGGTTGGAGCAATCGTAGGCTTTACTCTAGTCCTTGAAGATCTTCCTCCTCGTCCACTTGAAGAAGATCCACCCGACTTCTTTCCACCAGTAGATTTCTGTGGTGTCTTTATTGTCTTTATCCCTTTTTCTGGTACATAGGCAACTTTGCCTCTTTCGACATAGCGACCATCTATATTGACATAATAGCCATCTGGTGTAATTGTGCCAGCAAGCATATCTCCACTTGTACTGAAGTAATAGCAATAGCCATCAATCCACTGCCATCCTGTGAGCATTGCACCACTGGATGGATTGGTATCCAAAAAATACCATTTTCCGTTATCAAAGAGCCAACCACTCTTCATAACACCAGTTATAGGATCGAGATAATACCACTTTCCATTGGACTTTAGCCAACCTTTAGCATTACTCTTATTGTCATTTTTATAAGTCCACTGCCCGCCCTTGTAATTCCAAGAACCAGCATATATTGTCAATGGATTGGACATCATTAAAATAGATAGGACGACCGCTCCACTTTTCAATATAACACTTCGCTTTCCCATGTTCCTCCCTCTTTGCAATTAAAATATAATTAGTATCTACTAATTACTGTCCATAAAAAAATGTCATCTGTGGGTATCCGGATTTCCACCACAATGGCATTCTCATAAGACTATTTTCTTTCATTACTTTCTATTAGAGTCCCCTAACACATTATAGTATATCAAAATCTATACTTTTTTCAAGAAAAATTTAAAAATCCCCCTGATAGCATAGACATCAGAGGGGGATTTTTTCATTTTTTATAGGAACTTGGAACTATGATTTTGAATCAATCCCAGGAATATGTCCTTAGCTACTTCCAGATTTTCATCTACAAAGTCATACGAGACTGTGTGAAGGGGTGGATAGTCCTCACCATTGCCAATATAGAAAATCGCACCCTTGCACTTTTTTAAATACCAGCCAAAATCTTCTGAAGCTCGCCAAAGCTCTGGCATAAAGACTACTTTTCTATTCTGCTCTTTTGCCACAGCAACAACCTTATCTAAAGACTCATCATGATTTCTTGTCTCTGGAAATGGATCATCTTCAGTAAATGAAACAAAAAATCCACCATTCTTTGCAAGATCTTTGGCCTTATCTCGAAGAAGATTCTCAAGCTCTTCCATCTCTGATTCATTTTCTGCACGAAGCGTCATGGAGATCTCTCCCTCGCCCGCAGACACACCAAAATTTTTACTTCCAACTTGGACATTGACCACGGTACAAAGAAACATTCCATCGTGCTCTCTGTGAAGTTCTTCTTCAATCAAAGCAATGATTTTCCCAATGGCAAAGGTCGGATTCTTTCCCTCTTCGGGATTACTTGCATGGGAGGTTTTTCCCTCAAAGCGAATGGTCAAACCTTTTGAGGCTGGCTGAGTCAATCCTCTGCGAACCACAATGCTTCCCTGTGGAAATCCTCCGAGATTATGGAAGGCAAAGATTTCTGAAATTTTCTTTTCTTCAATCAATTGAACACACTCCTGTGCCCCCTTTCCCACTTCCTCGGCATGCTGAAAAATTAAATAGATATCAAAGCCCAAATCATCCGCCTCATTTAATTCCATTGCCAGACCACAAAGGGCAGCACAATGCCCATCGTGACCACATTTATGGGAAACTCCTGGAACTGTAGACGAGTAGGAACAGTCCAAATTTTCTTCTATGGGCAGGGCATCCATATCTGCTCGAAAGGCCATTGGCGGATACTTCTTTTTTTCGCTTGGCTTTAAAAGATAAAACCAATGTCCCCTATCTTCTATCAAAAGATTGGAAGCATTTTCTTTAAGAAAAGCCTTTAGTGCTTCCTTGGTCTTTTTTTCCTGCAAAGAAAGTGCAGGATGGGCATGAAGGTGATGGCGCAATTTTATGATTTTTTCTACAATATCTCTTCTCATAATGTTAGTCCCATCATTTTTTCGCTCACCTTTTCCAGTGCCTGTGCACTTCTTCCAAAGATGCGAACGGCAATATCTCCCGAAGCCAATTTTGTCACACCGCCGTCGACATCCTCGCTCTGATCAAGTATCTCTCTTAGCATCTCCACTGTTTGCTTACTCTGCGAACAGGTGAGAAAAATATTGTCGATATGGCGATTATTTTCATACATTCCCATTCCTGCCATATCAAATTCTGATGGAATAAATCTTGTGTTATCTCGATAAATTAATTGTTCCCCTCGATAAATATGGACGAGATTGTAATAATAGCGATATAAAAATTCCTCACCATAGCCATAACGACCACAGGTAAAAATCTCATTCATCCGAAATTGAGCACTTTCATCTTCAAGATAAATGTCCATACAATTTTCAAATGCCGAATCTCGGAAAGGAATCGTTGCCTGTGGGTTAAAAGCAAAAAAGGCATTTTTTGCCACTTTGATCTGAGTGTGACGCTTTGCACAATCTTTTTCCATTGGATGAACTTTGTCATAGGATTGGGAGACAAATTCCACATAGGCCCCTTCCCTGATATCAAAACAAAATTCATGGCGGTCACCATCCATAATTCCTGCAGAAGCAGCCAAGAGCATTACTCGAATTCCACCATTTTTGAGCGGAAACGGCTTCATAATCTTATATGGTGCCGTAAAGTCCACATCAGTAAGAACCGTCTTTCCATCTCTTACCTCCGCCCTAATACTCAACTTTGAAGTTTTCCCAAAATGATTGTGTTCTCCCTGCATCACTAGGCAAGATCCTCCAAAAGAACATTCTTCTTAATCCAATCAATAATGGTATCTACATTTTCTCCGCCGCGAATATTGGTAAAGACAAATGGCTTATCTCCACGCATTTTCTTTGAATCTCTGTCCATCACCTCAAGACTTGCACCGACATGTGGAGCAAGGTCAATCTTGTTGATCACCAAAAGATCCGACCTCGTAATACCAGGACCACCCTTTCTTGGAATCTTATCTCCCTCTGCGACATCAATGACAAAGATGGTCGCATCGACAAGCTCTGGAGAAAATGTTGCCGAGAGATTATCTCCACCACTCTCAATAAATAAGAGCTGGATGTCTGGATAGCGAGTCATCATCTCATCCACAGCCTCTAAGTTCATCGAGCAGTCCTCACGAATTGCTGTGTGTGGGCATCCCCCTGTTTCCACACCAATAATACGCTCCCTTGGCATAACTGAATTTTTTGCCAAAAACTCTGCATCTTCCTGTGTGTAGATATCATTGGTAATAACACCAATGCTATAGTCCTTGGACATTCTTCTTGTCAATGCCTCAATAAGTGCAGTCTTTCCTGAACCGACAGGTCCAGCAACACCAATCTTTGTGTAAGCCATAATTTTCTCCTCATTCTTCTCTAATTTTTCCGTTTTGTATCTTAAGACATATAAATCCTTGAATACAATGTTTCGTGCTGTATGCTACGCAAATCAAATCCCGGCGTAGACAAACACAGCATCTCCTCCCCCAGTGTCTTCATCTTTGACAAGAGCTCATCTAAATGTGAATGTAGATGGTACAAAATATTTTGACCGTCGGATTGACTCAATGGAATCGCCTTCACACAATTTGTCACCATCGCAGAGGTCTGGGCATACATAAAGTTTAGCAACACCTCATCCTCATCCATTCCCATACAAGCACAAAATGTACCATAGGCACATGGGTGACAGGTTGATTTTCCCTCTCTCTTTTTGAGGTAGCTCTGATAAAAGGCACTCTCTCTTGATGCATCTAGATTATGAAGTGTCTTAATAAAGCGGTTACCTAGCTTTCGTGAGGCCTCTCGAAGCTCCAGGGGAATTCTTGATGCCTCCATGATCTCTTCAAGTTCATTGAGCTTTTCTAAGTTTTCCTCTTTTGCTGCCAAAAAAGCAAGGTGAACGGCCAAAAAATCTGTATAGAGCAGATTGTAGCCCAATCGCTTTTGAATGTATTCCCTCGCTGATTGCACATCACACACCCGCCCCTGCTGAATGTAGGTCTCTAGTCCATAGGAGTGAGAATATCCTCCAATGGGAAAGAGGGCATCATTGATTTGCAATAACATCAATTTTTGATCTGTATTCATTGTTCTCCCCTAGTGATGATGGTGATGAATGCTGGCAGAAACTCTATGTTCAAAATCAAGCTTTTCTACTGCCCTTTCCACATCAATACCATGCATTTTCTTTAGCATCACCAACATTGGCTCATCATATGGAGTGACAAAGGAAAAATCATCATGCCCATAAAACAGCGGTGCGTGACGATTTCCAATCTCATAGCAGACCTTGGCCACCATAAAGGCATGGTCTCGGTGCACATGAATTTTAATCACTTCGCAAGCTGGAGTATGTACAGCAATAATCATTTGATCGTCTGCATAGATGACATCTCCCTCATAGAGACCTCGCACAAGTACACTATCATCCATGCGAAGCCCCACTTCAAGTCCACTTTCTGTCTGCTTTCTGTGGACCTTCTTTGTCGACTCCGCCCACTCGATATCAATATATTCTATTTTCTTTCCAGTAGGATCAAAATCCTCAATTTTTCCAAGAATTTTTTCACAAATCATATTTCCTCCTTATAAAAAACGCCTCGAAACGGTGTCCGAGGCATTTTTCTATGTTCCATTATTATGGATTACCACTTTCCAACCATCATCAACAATCCTGGAATCCAAGCCGTCACCACTCCTTCAAATACCTGAAGATATGGCACAAACTTTCCCAGACTCTTCTTACAAATGGTCTCCACAAAGGCGGTTCCCCAAAGGATGGCCCAAAGATACCAAATGGCTGCCCAACGCCAATCCGGCGTAATATTTAATGCTGCATTGCCCACAAAACCTTCCTGTGTTCCGAAAATAAAAGCATTAATAGCAACGAATGTTGAAAACCATGCAAATGGAATGGCACTCAAGTTTAATAAATTATTAAATGCTACAAATAAGTAGGTAAAGCCAAACAACAAACCTGTTCCAGCAGCATAGTAATTGCCCTGAATGAGATTAAGCACATTGATAACAACAGAAAGTCCACCAGTCAAAATATTCATCACTGCTGCCGACTTTCCATCCACATGATATAGTGTGCACATACCATTGTTAATCAGTACAATACCTACAAAGAGAAGACAAACGCCTAACATACCTTTCCCCCAAATATTAGAATAAGTTATACATCTGTGTCAATGGCAAGTGATCTGCTGCCTTTGATGTGATGTGTTCTCCATCAACCTTTACCTCATAGGTCTCTGGGTTGACTTCAATTGTTGGTGTGGCATCATTAAACTTCATATCCTTCTTGCCCACATTTCTGCATCCCATTACAGGAAGAACGGTCTTTTGTAAGTGATACTTCTGAGCCACATTCTCTTCGATTGCTGCTTTTGACACAAAAGTAAGGCAGGACTTCATCTTCGCACTGCCATGTGCAGCAAACATTGGCTTATACATTACAGGCTCGCAAGTTGGAATAGAAGCATTTGCATCTCCCATCTTTGCTGCAACAATCATTCCACCCTTGATAATGATATCTGGCTTTACACCAAAAAATGCTGGATTCCAAAGAACAAGATCTGCAAACTTACCAATCTCTACAGAACCAACATACTGACTGATACCATGAGTAATTGCTGGATTAATCGTATACTTTGAGATAAATCTCTTGGCTCTAAAGTTATCATTGTCATGACCTGCATCTTCCTTTAATGCACCACGCTCGTCCTTCATCTTGCTCGCTGTCTGCCATGTTCTTGTGATTACCTCACCGACACGTCCCATCGCTTGAGAGTCAGAACTCATCATACTAAAGACACCCATATCATGCAATACATCCTCTGCAGCAATAGTCTCCGGACGAATTCTTGAATCTGCAAAAGCTACATCCTCTGGAATTCTCTTGTCAAGGTGATGGCAAACCATCAGCATATCCAAGTGCTCATCCAATGTATTTACTGTAAAAGGCATTGTTGGGTTTGTTGAAGAAGGCAATACATTGGCCGCAGCTGCTGCACGAATAATATCTGGTGCATGACCACCACCAGCACCCTCGGTATGATATGTATGGATGGTTCTTCCGCCAATCGCAGCTAATGTATCCTCTACACAACCGCCCTCATTTAATGTATCGGTGTGAATGGCTACCTGAACATCATAGGCATCAGCTACATTTAAGCAGTGATTAATCACCGCTGGTGTTGCACCCCAGTCCTCATGAATCTTTAATCCCATCACACCAGCCTTCACCTGATCAACAAGTGGAGCTTCATCAGAGCAATTTCCCTTGCCCAAAAGACCAATATTCATTGGATACTCATCTGCTGCACGAAGCATCATCTCAATATTCCATGGTCCAGGTGTACAAGTTGTTGCATTTGTTCCATCAGCTGGACCTGTACCACCACCAATCATGGTCGTCACTCCAGAATAGAGTGCTGTGTCAATCTGCTGAGGGGAAATGTAGTGAATATGTGTATCAATTCCACCTGCAGTCAAAATCAATCCCTCTCCAGCGAGAGCCTCTGTTGATGCACCAACCGTCATTCCCGGTGTCACACCATCCATGATATCTGGATTTCCAGCCTTTCCAATGCCTGCAATCTTTCCGTCCTTAATACCAATATCTGCCTTATAAATTCCTGTGTAATCTAAAACCAAGCAATTGGTGATGACAAGATCCAGATCTCCATTTGCACTTGTTGTAGTTACGGACTGTCCCATACCATCGCGCAATGTCTTTCCGCCACCAAACTTTGACTCATCACCATAGGTTGTATAATCTTTTTCTACTTCAATCACAAGACTTGTATCTGCAAGACGCACCTTGTCCCCTGTTGTTGGGCCATACATCATTGCATACTTATCTGCTGAAATCTTATAGCTCATCTTCTTACCTCCATCAGTTTATAAAAAACCTTTAAGCTTTGCATTTTCCATAGACTCTGCCTTTGTCGCATCTGTCGCCTGAGCACGTGTGAGGTCATTTAAGCCAAACACTCTCTTATTTCCGCCAATTGCTGTCAATTGCACCTTCTTCTCCTCACCTGGTTCAAAACGGACAGAAGTTCCTGATGGAATATCAAGATGGAATCCATACACCTTTTCTCTGTCGAAAGAAAGACATCGATTTACCTCAAAAAAATGATAGTGTGATCCAACCTGAACTGGTCGATCTCCCTTATTCGTCACTACAACTTGAACAGTTTCTTTCCCAGCATTGAGCTCAATTTCTCTGTCCTTTGGCATAATTTCTCCAATTTTCATTTTTCTCCCCCCTTACTGAATCGGATTGTGTACAGTAACTAATTTTGTACCATCTGGGAATGTTGCCTCAACCTGTACTTCAGTCACAAGGTCGCTCACTCCAGCCATTACATCATCAACGGTCAAAATCTTTGTGCCAAGGCGCATAAGCTCTGTTACGGTCTTTCCATCTCTTGCAAGCTCCATAAGCTCAGAACTAATGTAGGCGATGGCCTCCACATAGTTGAGTTTTACCCCCCTATCTTTTCTCTCTTTTGCGAGTGTTCCTGCAAGATGGAGCATCAATTTCTCCTGTTCTTTTGGTGTCAGACGCATAATATATCCTCCTTTCGTAAAAAAAGAGACGCCAAGGAAACCTCCTTGGCGTCTTTGCCTCAAAATCGAGAATATTATACTCTATTTTCAGTCTTCTTTCAATACCTTTTATTCACTTTCTATTTCCGCCTTAAATACCATAATCGTGTCTGCATCGGAGCAACAAAATTCTGCGGTATTTTTTGGCTGCCCTGGAATCGATCCGCCATAGCGCAAAATGTCAATATAGGGAAATGCACAATGCATTGCCATCGGACAAATTTTTCCCCTCTCGGTATCATAGTCAAACACTTCCCCTACATGATGCCCTCTGTGGCATCCCATCTTTCCCCTTCGATCAGTCACTGTAATCTTAATTTTTGGTCGTCTTGCCATCCTTCTCCTCACTAAATTAATAAAATATGCCCCAGTAAATCCTTCGTATATGAATTCTTTGGATGATGTAAAACTTCCTCTGTCCTTCCCTGTTCCACAATTTCTCCATCATACATAATCAATATGCGATCACAAAAATTGCTGACTAGGGCAAGGTCATGAGAAACAAAGACCACACTAATATGATTGCTCTTTCGTAAATCTACCAACAATTCAATAATATTCTTTTGCACACAGACATCGAGTGCACTTGTAATTTCATCGCAAAGCAATACCTTCGGCATCACCAAAAGTGCCCTCGCAATCGCTGCTCTTTGACATTGTCCCCCAGAGAGTTGATGAGGATAACAATGTTCACATTCGCTAGATAATCCCACTTTGGCCAATTGCTCCCCATTATCTACCTTCACATTACAAAGATGTCTTTGTACTTCATCAAAGGATTGACCAATGGTTTTTTGTGGATCAAATGAGCTTCTTGCATCTTGAAAAATCATTTGCACATTTTGATAGAAATCTTTTTGATGACTTTGTATTGGTCTATTTTCAAGGAGCACTTCTCCACGATTTGGTCGAACCAGCCCAGCCATGGTGCGAAGAAGCGTCGTCTTTCCACTGCCACTTTCTCCAATAATGCCAAGGATCTCTCCACTTTGTAAATCTACATTGATGTCTTTTAATGCCCATCGCCTGCCATAACGCTTTCCTACTCCCTGAATTTTCATCACTTCCATATCTTCCTCTTTCCAAGCCTTGGCACAGCCTCCAATAACTCCTTTGTATACTCTGCCCTTGGATTGGCAATGACCTCATCTGTGCTTCCACTCTCCACAATTTTTCCATCCTTTAGTACTACAATCTTGTCACAAAGAGCCATGGCCAGTGCCAGATTATGGGTAATCATCATCATGGCCACTCCTTGATTTCTTCGAAGTCTCGCAAGCTCTTGAACAATCTCATATTCCACTCGAGCATCAAGTGCACTTGTCGGTTCATCGCAAAGTAAAATCTTTGGTTCTAAAATGAATGCCAATGCAATGGCCACTCTTTGTTGCATACCCCCAGAAAGCTCAAAAGAATATGCTCGATAGATGCACTCTGGTTCCTTCAGCCTCAAAAGTTGAAAGAGGGAAATCGCCCTCTTTTTAATCTCTTTCTTGCTCCAATTCTTTTTTGCGCGCACAGTCTCCTCAAATTGTTTTCCAATTCTTCTTGTCGGTACGAGTGCAGCCGTAGAATTTTGAAAGACAGTTCCCAATTGATCGCCAAGATACATGGCCTTGTTCTCTGGTAGCATATGTAAAAAGTCAATTTCACGAAAAAGGATCTTTCCTGTCTCGACTTTTAACTCCTTTTTTAATCCCAAAATGCTGTGAAAAATTGTGCTCTTCCCACTTCCGCTCTCACCGACAATCCCAAGAATCTCTCCTTCACTGATAGAAAAGGAAATCTCCTCCAGTACCTTATTTTCTCCATAGCTACAACTGAGTCCTTCCACTTCAAGTACCTTCACCTATTCACCTCCCTTGTCCAAATCTACACTAATTTGGCGATATTGCGAAGGGCTCAAAATAAATCCCTGTACATTTTTCTTTGTCACCGCATTAGAATGTGCAAATCCAATACACTCCATGTAGTAGGCATCACTATAAATTTGTACCAACTGCCTTGCAATCTCTGTCCGCTCTTGCTGTCCTGTGGCAGTTAAAAATTGATTCAATAATTCATCTGCTCTGCTATCTGAAAAATGATTAAAATTAGAAACTCCTTCCCTACCCATGACATCCTCCAAAAAACTCTGTGGGTCTCCCTTTGGCAAGGTAACAACTGTGTAGAGTCCCAAATCATAATTTCCATTTTTTAGATAACTTGAATCCATATTTTTAGTAATATCTGCAAAAATTCCAATATTGCGAAGAGAAGTAATGAGCTGTGTGGCTACCTGCTCATTGGACAATCTTTGATAATAGTGAATATGCAACTGAACTTTTTTTCCATCCTTTTCAAGATATCCATCGCCATCTTCATCTCGATATCCACTTTGCTCAAGGATTTCTCTAGCCCTCTCAACATCATATTTTGCTATTTTTACCTCACTGTCTCCAAAACCTGTCGAGTCTGGAAATGGGGTATTGGTCGGCGTCATATTCTTGTAAAATAAATATTGTGCCATTTCCTCCTTATTGATGGCCAAATGAATGGCCTCGCGAAGAGGTTTTTCCACGGTTTCAGGATTATAATACACCGCATAGAGCCTTGAAGTTTCAATGGATTGTGCATGATACTTTTTCAAATTTTCAAAGATGCGATAACTTTGCTCATTTAAAGCCACAAAGGCATCCAGCTCCCCATTATCTAATGCCATAGCTCCTGTCTCTTTGTCAAAGACTTTCTTGACCACTACCTTGTCCATCTTTGGCTTGCCATCCCAATAATATGGATTAGGTCTTAAAATAATATGCCGATCGGCAACAAATTCCTCACAAGTATAAGGTCCACTGCCCACAATATGATTTTCATCGCTGTGATCCAAATCAATCATACAAGCATAAGGATCTGCTAAATCCCCAATCAAAGATGCCCTTGGCTGTGCCATCGTGATTCGAATTGTATTGCCAAAAATTTCATAGCTGGCATTTTCTAAAAACTTTGCTCTCTTATTCTTTTTTGCAATGTGCTCAAAATTTTTCACCACCATCTGCGGTGTCAAAGTATCTCCGTCTGAAAATAAAATGCCTGACTTTAAATCAATTTCCCATATATTTGCAGAAATCGCCCGATAGCCACTGGCCAACCATGGCTGAGGATGTAAATTTTCATCCAGTGAAAATAAAGTTTCTCCAATGCCATAGCGCATAGTGTACCATCCATCCCATTCATTAGATGGGTCAATCCCCTTTGAAAACTCCTCTGTTCCCATAGTAAACACTTTTTCTTTTTTTTGATTTCTCTGCGAACATCCCATAAGCAGAAACGCCATGACAAAAATCAGAAACCATCGTCTCATCGCCTACCTCCCTGTAACATCCGTCCCAAAATATTAAAAATAAATACCGTGAAAACAACAAAGAGTGCAGGAAAAAAGCTCACCCATGGTGCATTCGTTATATACAATCTTCCCTCGCTAATCATGGCTCCCCACTCTGGCTGTGTCGCCTTTGCTCCAATACCCAAAAAACTCAACCCTGAAAGTCCCATCAAAATGCTAGCAAAGTTTAATGTCATTGTCACCAACAAAATATCCTTGATATTTCCTAAAATATGAAAAAAGATAATCTCCCCGTGGCTGAGACCAGAAAATCTCAGTGCTGTAACATAATTTTTTTCTTTTTCCTTCAAGGTGGCTGAGCGAGCAAGTCTTGCATAGAGTGTCCAATTGCTCAATCCAAGAGCAATCATTGCATTTTTTAGCCCTCCGCCCAATATGCCCGCAATTCCAATTGCCACAATCATTTGTGGAAAAGCCAAAAAAATATCACAAATCCCCATCAATAGCTGATCCCATTTTCCACCTTGATATCCACTAAACATTCCAAAGACAATCCCAAATATTCCAGAAATTAATATAACCATGGCTGTTGCCATAATACTCGTTCGCCCCGCCACAATACTTCTAATCAGGATATCTCGCCCATAAAAATCACTGCCAAAGAAAAATTCTTTGCCTGGTGGCTGTAAACTATTGGAAAGCTGAGCATCATTTGCCCCTTTTTGGATAAGCAATGGCCCAAAGCACAACAAAAGGACAAAGAAAAAAATGAGAATAAAAAATAAATACTTAGCTCTCTTTTGCATAATCTCTGCCTCCTATTCGAATTCTCGGATCGAGCACACCATACAATAGATCAGTAAATAAATTGATAACAATATAGCTCAATGCCATAAAAAGCACAATCCCCTGAACCACAGGAATGTCCAGTGCACTGACACTATCTACCATTAATTTTCCAAGTCCCGGCCAATTAAAAATACTCTCCACAACCGCCACTCCCCCAAGCAGCGAGCCAAAGGACATTCCTACAATAGTCACCAATTCCACACTCACATTTTTTAACACGGTGTGGATCAAAATACTTCGCCTTGAAATTCCTCTAGCCAACATTCCATAAACATATTCCTGATGAAGTTCATTTCTTGTCATCACTTCAATTTGCTGAATGTACTTTCCACTCATCCCAATACTCAGAGTCAGTACTGGCATAATTCCCCCAACTAGTTTACTTTCTGTTAGAATTGGAATTAAATGGAGGCGTGATGAAAGTAAATACATCAACCCAAGGGCCACAATAAAGTTTGGCAAAGAAATCACTAGCGTGCAAATCCATTGAATGGCTTTTGATGATTTTTTCTCCCCATGTATTGCCACAAAAAATCCAAATGGAATCGAAATCAGCAAAGTCAAAAATAAGGATGCAAAAGCCAAAACTACAGTATAGGGTATGGCAATCGACAACTTTTTTATGACAGGAATAGCATCGGCAAAGGATTCTCCAAAATCGCCGTGCAAAATTCCCCTCCACCAATGCAGATATTGACCAATAAATCCAACATTTAGCCCATTTTTCTCCTGAAACTCAAACAGCATCTCCTTTGTCGGTGTCACACCAAGTTGATGAAAATGAATCTGTGCAGGGTCAAGCGGACTAAAATATAACAGTAAAAAAGTCAATATCGTCACACCAAGAACCACAGGAATGGCCTTGATGATTCTAAAAAAAATATATTTCATTCTACTTTCCTCTATCGCTATTCTTCAAAATGGACCATAGGATCCATCGCCTTCACTTCTTTGATCACTTCTTCCTTTGTACTTAAAAATGCTCCCTGAACCATTTCCTTCGTTCCACCACCTCGACCATTTAGTGTGGCATTTAACTTTTTACCTATTTCTCTGGCATCCCCTGTCTTCGTCCCAATGACATAGGAATATTGTGACGAAAGTTTTGAACCAATGATCACCGTCTTTACACAAGTTTCCCTAAGCAAAAAATCACAAAATTGGCGAATCTGTACAGGCTCCATATTTTCTACTAAAATCAAATACACCCCCTCCACCCATTTTCTTGAGGTCTTATATAGCATAAAATACTCTCGATACAAACTACCTAGTTTTTTCTCTCTTTCTTCCTTTTCTCTCCTTTGGCTCTGCAAAGCTTCTTCAAGTGTGTCTATATTGCTAGAAAGCATTCTACTGACCCTTTGTAGTAGTTCATGCTTCTTCCGATAATCATCAAGTGCATCCTTTCCACAGACCATTTCCACACGCACGCCCCCCTTATAGTTCATGATCGAGAGACATTTGATCATTCCAATTTCTCCTGTGGTATGTACATGAGTTCCACAACAGGCACACAAATCTGCCCCATCAATCTCAATTAAGCGTACATTCCCTGATAATTCCTTCTTGCTTCGATAATGAAGATCCTTTAATTGCTCCTTTGAAGGCCAAAGAACACTCACTTTCCGATCTTGTACTACAATGGCATTGGCCTTATTTTCAATTTCCATCAATTCATTCCAAGTGAGAACCCCATCAAAATCAATGGTCATTGCCCCTTTTGTCTGAGCAGATTGTGTGTCCATGTGAAATCCCACATTGTTGTAGCCAAACTTCTTGTTCACCAGTCCTGATAGAATGTGCTCTCCCGAGTGATTTTGTGTGTTTCTCATTCTTCTGTCCCAATCAATAATGCAATGAACATGCCCACAATCTAGCGGTGCATCTGTATAATGAACAACCTTCCCCTTCTCTATTTGTACATCGAGCACATCGATCTCTTGACCATTCCCTATTATTTTTCCATGGTCACTCGGCTGACCTCCACCTTCTGGATAAAAGCCCTCTGTATCAAGTACAATGCGAAAATACTCCCCTGCATTTTCGCAGGAGAGCACTGTAGCATCAAATTCTTTGATATCCTTATAATATAATGCTTCCCTATTCATCAACTACCCCTGTAAAATTTTTTCTATATTCAATCGCTTATAGTAAATAAATAATGTGACAGAGCTTAAAGTCCATGTAATCGGATAGACTAAATAAGTCGTCACAATGCTGTGTACAAAAATTTCGGTCACAGATAAGAAAATAATCCTTACAATACACCAACAGACTAAAAAGACAATCATCGGCACAGCTGGTTTCCCAATGCCACGAAGTACCGCTCCCATGGCATGAGTAAATGCACACAAAAAGAAAAACATCACCACAAATTTGCAGCGATCATAGCCAAATTGAATGACTTGAGGCGTATGATCAAACAGACCAAGCAGTGGCTTTGCAAAAATAAGCATCAAAATGCCCAGCACTTGAGCCGACACTAAAATGATTCCAATGCCAAATCGCACACCTCTTTTAATCCTTTCTTCCTGCCTTGCTCCCATATTTTGGCTGACAAATGTTGTCAATGCCAGTGCAAAACTAGTCACAGGAATAAACAAAAATCCCTCAATCTTGACATAAGCTCCAATTCCAGCCATTGCCATTGCACCATAGGCATTGATATAGGATTGAATGACCACATTGGAAAAGGACATCACTGAATTTTGAATTCCTGCTGGCAAACCTTGATCGATAATTCTCCTTGCCATCGAAAGGTTCAACCGAATTTTCCCTGGCACCAAGCGATAATCTGCCTTTACTCTCAACAGTTGAACCATACACAAAAATGCAGAGACAAGCTGGGAGATTCCCGTGGCCAATGCAGCAGCTCCGACACCCTTGTGCATTCCTCGAATAAAAGCAAGATCAAGAACCACATTAATGATGGAAGAGATCATCAAATAGTACAGCGGATGCCGACTATCTCCTGCTGCCTGTAAAATGCCCACAAAAATATTATACATGACAAAGCCCACAGATGCCAAAAAATAAATTTGAAAATAAGTAACTGAATCGCCAAGCACTTCTTCTGGTGTACCCATCAATTGTAATACAGGCTTTGCAAATATTGTTCCGATAAAAGTCATCAAAATACTGCCAATCATACCAATAACTACCGTTGTGTGTACAGCCACCTCTGCTCCCTTGGCATCCCTTGCCCCCAAGTAGCGACCAATAATGACACCTGCTCCCGAGGCGATGCCACTAAAGAATCCAACGATTAAAAAAATTAAATTTCCAGAAGTGCTCACCGCTGCAAGGGCATTGCTGCCCAAATATCTTCCCACAATCAAAGAATCTGCCGCATTGTACAATTGTTGAAATAAATTCCCCAAAAATAAAGGAATGGCAAATTCAATGATACATCTTTGCACACTGCCAGAAGTCAATAATTGTTCCTGTTTGTCCATTTATCTTGCCTCTAAAAACATACTTTCTAAAAGATGAATCCCTGTCTTTGTTTGAAATACATTTTCTCTCATCTTCTTTGCCATTTTTGTGTACTTTTCATCTTCTCCCGCATTGGCTAAAAAGTCAGCTTCAAGTAATACCTGATGAGCCAAACTAATAGGATGATAGGTGTGATGAAGGCCAACCAGTTCGGCCACTCGCATGATTTCTTCCTCGCTCACATCTGTATCAGCAAAAAATTCCTTTACCATCTCCTTTCCCATTTCTTCCTGTTTATCTCCTGGTGCGCATCCATAAATTGGTCGAAGCTTCGGACAGGCGATATCATGTACAATGGCTGATAATTCCACAATTCTTTCCTCCTTCTCATCCAATCCACTGCACTCTCCAATGATCTTTGCATATCCCCATACCCGCAAAAAATGAGCAATGTCATGCTCATTTCCTTCACTAAAATCAATCATTTTTACAATGACTTCACTAATTGTCATTTTTTCTCTCCTTTTTTACAATTTTATTTTTATTATTATATTCTCTATTTTTCCAAAAATATAGTTCTTGCACATACCACATTCAGGGATTATAATAGCTTAGTTAAGAGGTCAACAAAAAAGAAAGAGGATGCGTATGAAAAACAATTTTTTTGCTACACTAAAGAAATACCGTCATGCCTGGGCATTTTCCTATTTTGCACTCTATCTTTCCTGGTACATCTACTTAGAAAGAACAATCACTGCAAAGAGTGCCTATCATATTATGCACAGTGCCCTTGACGACTATATCCCATTTAATGAATATTTTATCATCCCATATTACATTTGGTTTTTATATGTTGCGGGTCTTGTGTTTTTCTTCTTTTTTAAAGACAAGGCCGAATTTTATCGATACATCCTGTTTTTGGCCGCAGGAATGAGTATATCACTTTTTATCTGCCAAATTTATCCAAATGGCACAGACTTTCGTCCTGTGCTGGATGCCAATAAAAATTGGGCAACAAAGTTAGTGTCTCTCATTTATGCCAGCGACACCCCGACCAATGTCTTTCCAAGTATTCATGTCTATAACTCCTTGGGAACACATCTGGCCATAGTAAAGAGTAAGCACTTTGCACATCATCCAAAATTAAAAATACTATCGGCTGTGATTGCCATTTCCATTTGTATGTCCACTGTATTTTTAAAGCAACACTCCATTATTGATGTCACCGGTGCGACCATCCTTTGCTACTTTGCCTATGCATTGATTTATAGTCATGCACCAGCATATCAGGAACAAGCAGAAAAAGAAACTTCACAAATTATTGGCTAAGGAAAGGGCTTTTGCACACGCAAAGGCCCTTTTCGTTTCTAATTAAATCCATATGCTCTTTGTGAAATCTGATAGCCCAAGACGGCAATCTTTCTTCCAAACTTTCCTGGTAAATTCATAACTTGCCCAAGCAATCCGTAGCGCAGCCTTTTGTAGAGTTTTGGATTTGTTTCTCTTAAATACTGCCAAATTTCTTTCTTCTTTTCCATATTCTCTGGAAGCTTTGACTGAATCGCAAGAATAGAGCAAATTGTCATCATAATCTCTAAATACAAAATCATATATCTTCTCAACTTCTTGCTCTTTAATTGGTAAGGATCATAAAAGTCAATCATCATCTTTGTGACACGAAGCTGCTGGTCAATGCGACTAATCATCACCTGTTCATTGACTGACTGGTCCTCTCGTCCAATATAGTAGCGATAAAAGTTTACATCCATATAGTACAATTTTTTTACATAGGGCAGTGGCTGATATACAAAAATATTATCGACATAGAAGGTATGCTTTGGCAAATGCAAGTTACACTCCAAAAGTAATTCTCTTCGATAAATGACAGAATGCATCAAAATATACTGACCTGGCCAAAATCTTCCAATGTCCTCCCAAGAAAGCAGTCTATTTTCTTTGAGTACTTTTCTGTAGTTCATTACTCGCTTCCTTACTGCTCCCTCCTTGTCATAGACAAAATTGCTAATCAAAAGATCTAGTCTTTCGTTTTTCTCTTCTAATTCCTTTAATTTTTTCAAAATCTTTTGATAAGACTTTTTGTCTACCCAATCATCAGAATCAACAACTTTAAAAAATTTCCCCGTTGCCTGTGCTAGACCAAGCATCACGGCATCGCCATGTCCGCCATTTTCCTTATGAATTGCTCTGCAAATTCCTGGATACTTCTTCTCATATTCATCTGCAATCTCTGCTGTGTTGTCCTTAGTCGAACCATCATCAACAATCAAAATTTCTACATCTTCACCGCCCACAAGCAATGACTCAATACATTTTCTCATATATGCTGCCGAATTGTAGCAGGGAACAGCAATACTTAATATTTTCATTTTTTCCCCTCTCATTTTTTTCTATCCTACAATTATAAATGATTTTTATTGCTTTTTCCACTTCAAAAAAGTTATAATAAATTGCATATAAATATTAAGAATATGGAGGTACTACAATGGGAAAGAAAAGATTAGTTATTTCCCTTGGACACAAGGATTTAGGAATAAATTTTCCAGAGCAAAAAAAGGCGATTGCAAAGACGGCTGAATTTATTGCTGATTACATTCAAGCAGGTTGGCAAACCGCCATTGTTCACTCCAATGCTCCACAGGTAGGGATGATCAATACAGCAATGAATGAATTTGCCAAAAATCACGAAGGTTATACCAACGCTCCAATGAGCGTCTGCTCTGCAATGAGCCAAGGTTATATTGGCTATGACTTACAAAATGCACTTCGCACTGCTCTCCTTCGCAAGGGTTCTTCCACACCTGTGAGCACCATCCTCACTCAGGTCACCGTAGATCCATTTGACGAGGCCTTCAATGCCCCAACCAAAAAAGTAGGACGCTATCTCAGTGCTGAGGAAGCCATTGAAGAGGAAGACAAGGGAAATTATACCACTGAAATTGCTGGAAAGGGATTCCAGAGAGTGGTAGCTTCACCTAAACCAATCTCTATTATAGAAATTGACGCCATCAAGGCTCTTATCAATGCTGACCAGGCAGTGATTTGCTGTGGTGGCGGTGGCATTCCTGTCATTCAGCAAAATGAAAATCTCATTGGTGCAGGTGCAATTATTGAAAAAGACCTGGCAAGTGGTCTCCTCGCCACAAATCTTGATGCTGACACCTTAATGATTTTGACCTCTGTAGACCATGTATTTACAAATTTTGGTAAGGACAACCAGACATCCATTTCTTCAATGACCGTTGCACAGGCAAGACAATACATTGCCAATGGAGAGTTTGAGGCTTCGAGCATGTTGCCTAAGGTGGAAGCTGCCATTCAATTCGTTTCCTCTGGTGAGGGAAAAAGGGCGATTATTACCTCAAGAGAGCAAAGCCTTGCTGCACTTGAAAATAAGGCGGGAACCATTATTACTGCCTAAGTGAAAATATCCAAAATAAAATTAGGGCTGCATTTTTGCAGCCCCAATTTTTATTCCTCTTTCTCTAGTTTCTTTAAATCTTGATAAAACTTCGGATATTCTCTTTCCAACCTCAACACCTTTCCCTGTGGATTTAAAAAGCAATGTTCCGATCTTCCTGTGCACACCACTTCCTCTTTGTCATTCTTAATTTGATAATTTAGACAGAGGCGAACACCTTGAAATTTTTCAATTTCTACTGTAATTTCTACTTCATCCGCAAAGGTTGTCGACTTCTTGTACTTACATTCCACCAAAGTCACAGGAATCATAATGCCCATCTCCTCGAGCTTATCATACCCCCACCCCATTTCTCTCAAAAAATCAATTCTCGCCTCCTCAAACCAACGAATATAATTGGAGTGATGCGTAATTCCCATGCGATCTGTCTCGTAATACTGTACTCTTCGTCTCATTTTTTTCCTTTCTTCATAAATTGAAACCATTTGATGGGCATTTGTTGCACCACACTGATGGCCATAATAATGGTAAACGCGGATGTTGCACAACTGTGCATATATTGCAAGGCCAACATCTCATGCCCCACAATCAAAAAATATACCGCACGATAAAAGCTAAGTCCTGGCACCAATGGGAAGATACTCGTTGCCAAAAATATGGTCATTGGACATCTTCTTCGTACTGAAAGTGCTCTCGAACACAGAACCACAATAATCCCCGGAAGGAGAGTGGAAAGAACTTCTTGCTTAAGATAAAGATTAAAAACTAAATATAACAGCCAAGACATCGCACTCACCCAAAATAAATCCCAAAAGTAACGCTTCGGTGTTCCATAGAGTAGTGCAAAAGCCACTGTGCCAACACCTGCACTCACTACTCGCACAACCCACCCCGATATCCCTTGAATATCTCCAGAAAACACTTCTGACATCTGATTGGCAAAGGGTAAAAGAGCAATGACCATTGCCACACCAACCGAAATGGAAATTCCTGTGAGCAATGCTGACATCAATAGTGTCAACCCCGTAGAATAATTATTTTGCGAAAACTCTCGAACAGAATTGACAAAGGCTGCCCCTGGAACCATCACCATCAACGCACCCAAAATCATCAATCCAATATGCTCTCCAAGTCCCATCCAATGAAGAACACAGGCAACAAAAGTAACCACCGCACTTCCGACAATGGTTTGTAAAAATTGTGCCTTAACAAACTTTTGCATCGGAACCATCACAAGACCAAGGCTCATTCCTGCAACACCAGAAACTATGGAATCCATCCAAGAGCTTCCCAATGCCAAAGAAAATCCCAATGCACCAATAAAATAGGCGATCAATACCCAAATATACGAATACCCCTTCATCTCTTCAATCATTTTTAATCGCATCTGGACATACTGCGAATTGACTCTTATTCCCACTTTTAAACTTCTAGAAAGTGCGTTGACCGCCTCTAATTTCCCCAAATTGACCGAGATTGCAATGACATTGGCCACTCTAGCCTCTGCTTTTCCCCTTCGAGTACAACCTGATACAATCACTGCGCCATTGACAACATAGGATTCAAAATTTGTAATTCCAAAGACTTCCGCCATATGTTTCATGGTCTCTTCTACACGATACACTTCTGCACCACTCGTCACCAAAATTCTTCCTGCCTCTACTACAGCATCCAATTCTGATTTTTGTATATTCATTTTTCTGCCCCCTGGACATAATCTAGTGTTTTCACGATAGCACATTCTAAACAGTTATGCAACTTGACATTTTTATACGAAACATATCTCTCTATGCAGATGCACTTTCTATTGCTATAATAGAGACAGATATTTGTACTTGTAAACAAGGAGGAATTTTTTTGAAAACGATTAAAAACTATGTTCGTGTACAGAGTCTAGAAGAAGCCTATACTCTAAATCAAAAAAAAGCGAACAAGATTATTGGTGGCATGCTCTGGTTGAAAATGCAAGGTGGTCATCTTCAAACCGCCATCGATTTATGTGACCTCAATCTCAACACGATTGAAGAAACAAGTGAAGAATTCATATTCGGAACAATGACCACTCTTCGACAGCTTGAACAACACAAAGCCTTCAATGCCTTTTGTCAAAATGCTGCTCAAAAAGCAGTCAAAGATATTGTTGGTGTGCAATTTAGAAATCTGGCAAACATCGGTGCAAGTCTGTGGGCTCGCTTTGGCTTTTCTGATGTATTAACCTTATTTTTAGCACTTGATGCCGAGGTAGAACTTTACAAGGCTGGAAGAATCCCTCTTTCTCAATTTGTAAATCTTCCCTTTGACAATGATATTCTTGTTCGCATCATGGTAAAAAAATCAAATTGTGCGATTGCCTATCAATCCGTTCGCATTCAGCGTACCGATTTTCCTGTGCTCAATTGTGCAGTTTCCTGCATTGATAAAAAAGTGCGAGCGGTCATCGGGGCACGCCCCGGAAAAGCAATGGTTTTCTTTGATGAAAATCATCTTCTTGACAATGGAATCACAGAAGAAAGTGCCAAATCCTTTGGCAAATATGTTGCCGAGCAAGTTACCACACAGAGTAATGTCCGCGGAACAAGGGAATACCGCAGACAACTAGCTGAGGTGTTGACGACTCGTTGCACAATGGAATTGAGAGGAAATGAAAATTAAATGGAAATTACAATGACTTTAAATAGCAAAACTATTACTGACCAGATCGATGCCGATCTTTTACTCATCGATTTTGTCCGCAAACATGGCTGTTTCAGTGTAAAGCGAGGATGTGAAACCGCCAACTGTGGGTTATGCACTGTTTTAATGGACAATGTGCCTGTTCTTTCTTGCTCTATACTTGCTGCTCGTGCAGCCAATCACAATGTACAAACTCTTGAGGGACTCCAAGATGAAGCAAATGAATTTATCGGATTTATTGCTGATCAGGCCGCCGAACAATGTGGTTTTTGCAATCCTGGATTTGTTATGAATACAATTGCCCTCCTTCGAGAAAATCCTGACCCAAGTGATGATGAAATTAAGGACTTCTTAGCTGGCAATCTCTGTCGCTGTTCAGGATACGAGGGACAATTAAGAGGCATTCGAAACTACTTAAATACCAAGAAGAAAGCTGAGGTGTAATATGCAGCAATTTACTCATGTCAATCAATCTATTCGAAAGACAGACTCCATGCAACTTTTACTTGGAAAGCCGTTGTTTATGGACGATATTGTCCCAAAGGATGCCTTGATTGTAAAACTTCTTCGAAGTCCACATGCCCATGCAATAGTCAAGGAAATTGATACCTCTAGGGCAAAAAATGTGGAAGGGGTAGTGGATATTTACACCTGGCAGGATGTACCAAATTTGCGCTACACCAATGCTGGTCAAACTTATCCCGAGCCATCTGCCTATGACCGATTAATTATTGATCGCCACCTTCGCTTTGTTGGTGATGTCGTTGCCATCGTGGCTGCCGAAAATGAAAAAGCAGCAGACCGTGCCCTCAAATTAATCAGAGTACAATACGAAGTTTTAGAAGCCATTCTTGACTTTCACACTGCAAAGGACAATCCAATTCTCGTTCACCCAGAAGAAAATTGGAAGGCACTCTGCCCCGTTGGTGCCGACAATAAAAGAAATCTTGTGGCCACAGGAAGTGATGTAAATGGCAATATCGAAAAGATTCTCGCCGATTCTGATATTGTCATTGACCATACCTATCACACTAAGGCCTATAACCAAACAATGATGGAGACATTTCGCACCTACACCAAACTTGACCGCTTTGGAAGGCTTCATGTTATCTCTTCCACTCAAATTGTATTCCATGTGCGCCGAATTCTTTCTAATGCCCTTGGCATTCCAAAGAGTAAAATTCGTGTAGAAAAGCCTCGTATCGGCGGTGGATTTGGTGCAAAGCAAAGCTCTGTGAGCGAAGTATATCCTGCTTTTGTCACAATGAAAACTGGACGACCAGCACAAATTATTTATACAAGAGAAGATTCTTTAATTGCTGGTTCTCCTCGCCACGAAATGGAAGTTCATGTTCGCCTTGGAGCAAGTAAAGAGGGAAAAATTCGTGCACTTGACATCTACACTTTGTCCAATTCTGGTGCCTACTCCGAGCATGGACCAACAACGGTTGGTCTTTCTGGGCACAAGTCCATCCCTCTCTACAGCGGATCCTTAGAAGCCTATCGCTTTGCCTATGATGTTGTCTACACCAACCGTCAGGCCTCTGGTGCCTATAGAGGTTATGGAGCAACTCAGGGAACTTTTGCGGTAGAAAGTGCTGTCAATGAGCTTGCTGAGAAATTGGGAATGGATCCAACACTTCTTCGCGATATCAATATGGTCAAGCAGGGAATGCAAATGCCTGCCTATTACAATGAAATTGCCAATTCTTGTGCCCTTGATCGCTGTATGGATACCTGTAGAAAAATCTTTGACTGGAATGCGAAATACCCTGTCCGTGATATGGGCAATGGAAAAGTGAGATGTGCCGGCGTTGCGATGTCGATGCAAGGATCAGGTGTATCCAATGTCGATGTGGGATCAGCAACTCTTCGCCTTGGCGATGATGGAACTTATAATCTCATCATTGGTGCTGCGGACATGGGTACTGGCTGTGATACCACTTTGGCTCAAATTGCTGCCGAAGTTTTGCAGTGTTCTATGGAAGATATTGCTGTATTCGGTGCGGATACCGATATTTCTCCATATGACTCTGGATCTTACGCCTCTTCAACTGCCTATATTACAGGTAAGGCTGTAGAAAAAGCTGGTAGAAAGCTGGTCGAAAATATCTGTAAACTTGCCGCAACGATGTTTGACTGTGCAGAAAGTGATGTTCGCTTTGAGGGAAGTCAGGTTTCTCGCATCAGTACAGGAGAAACCCTGAGCATTCAAAAGATTGCCACCAAGTCTCAATGTGGAAATAATATTTCCCTCGATGTAACAGAGACACATTACTCGCCTGTATCCCCACCTCCATTTATGGTCACCATGGTGGAAATTGAGCTCGATCGTCTCACAGGAGAGGTCAAACTTCTCGACACAAAGGCGGTTGTCGACAGTGGTACACTCCTCAATCCAGCCATTGCCAGAGTGCAGGCAGAGGGTGGTCTTGCACAAGCTATAGGGCATACCTTAACTGAAAACCTCAACTATACAAAGACAGGTGCTCTCATTGAGAACTCCTTTATGCAATATAAGATTCCAACTCGACTTGATGTCGGACGCATTCAAGTTGAATTCGAGCACACCTTTGAGCCAACAGGACCTTTTGGAGCAAAATCCATTGGTGAAATTGTCATCAATACACCTGGTCCTGCCATTGCTCACGCCATTTACCGTGCAACAGGTGTATGGCACAGAGAATTGCCAATTACACCATGTCAGATCGCAATGAAAAAATCAGATAACTAAAAAATATCCTAGCCAGTGCATCACTCTGCATCTTGGCTAGGATATTTTTTTATTTTTTGTCCAGATATCTTTGATATCTCTGATTTTGTATGCGATTATTCAGTGTAGCAACCAAAAATTCCCATAAACCCACAAATAAATGTCCATTGACCATCTGAAGTAGGGCACAAACCATTTCCATACTCATTCGCCCTCCACTCATCTTTGCTAAGCTTCGAAATGGCATATGATATACAAACAACAAATTTAAATCCAAGCTTCCCATCATCTGCCTGCGATTTTTCTTTCTTACCAAATAGCGATAAATTCCCCTGGCAAGTTTGCTCTTTGCATAATAAAGTTGCCCCACCGTATCATCTACACTCAAATCTGCATTCCACTGTTCCTTTTTAGACACTCGATGGAGTAATTTTAAGAATTCTTTTTTTGTCACCTTTGGGGTATTTCCACTGTAGTAATGTGGCAATATTTCCTCTTGACTCTTTCCCTGCCAATGCACATTTTTCTTTATGATCTTTCCTCTCAACCAAATATCTTCACAGCTTTCGCCGACAAAAATCTCATATTCCCCAGGCTCTACATCCCATTTTTTTATTTTTTCATTCCAAAATCGAAAGCTATACTGATCAAAGCAAATATCCACTTGCTTTTCTTCTCCCCGCTTTAAAAAAACCTTGGTAAATCCCTTTAGCTCCTTCTTTGCTCGAAAAACCTTGCTCTTTGCAAGGCCAATATACATCTGGGCCACCGTTGCCCCATCAAATTTTCCCACATTTTTTATAAAAAAATGAATGCCCTTATCATCAACCTGCAAATTTCTATACAAAAAATCGGTGTAAGAAAGTCCAAATCCAAATGGAAAAGATAGCTGGATATTCCTCTTTTCGTAGTAGCGGTAGCCAACATAGATGCTCTCTCTATACTGTACATTTTTATGGCTTTCTCTACCAAAAATGGAAACATCTTCGTATTTCATTGGATAACTCTCCGCCAAATGCCCCGATGGATTGACTCTTCCTGTCAACACCTCCATCATCGCTGATGCCCCTGCCTGACCTGATAAATAGCCATGAACGATCGCCCTACAGTGCTTTTGCCAATCCATTTCTACCACTGAGCCACCACTGAGTACCACCACAATATTTTGATTCATCTTCTGTAATGCAGCCAACACATCCAATTGATTTCTTGGGATTTTCATATGCTTTCGATCTAGTCCCTCAGTCTCACTGCTCTCTGTAAGTCCCATATAATAGATGATCACATCCGCTCGTTTAGCTAACCACATTGCATCAAACATTTTTTTTACATTGGGCAGTCCATTTCTCTCATATCCTGATGCAACGCCAACCACATTAAGTCCAAAGTGCTTAGCACAGTCCACACTATTTTCTAATTTTGTCGGCCGAACAAGTGAAGATCCCGCCCCTTGATACCGAGGAGAAAAGGCAAAATCTCCAATGAGGGCAACCGACTGACCTTTTTTTAGTGGCAAAACTTTGCCCTCATTTTTTAGCAGCACTGCACTTTGTGCCGCTGCCCTTCTGGCCAAACAGTGATGTGCCTTTATATCAACATCCATTGGCTTTTTCTGGCTCAATTCATCAATGGCATTCAGTAAATCCAAGACAGCAATATCTAGTTCCCGTCTCGAAAGTCTATGGTCTTTTAATGCCTCCAACAATTCTCTTGCCGAAGCTAAGCCTGCAGCAGGCATTTCCAGATTAGAACGCATCTTTACCCCTTTGACATGGTCGCAACTTCCACCCCAATCTGTGACAACCATTCCCTTAAAATTCCACTCTCTCCGCAAAACTTTCTTTAAAAGATAGGGATTTTCATTAGAATAAATCCCATTAACCTTATTGTAACTGGTCATCAAAGATTTCGCTTTTGCATCACAAATGGCCATTTCAAAAGCACTCAGATAAATCTCCCGAAGTGCACGCTCATCAACAATGGCATCCATTGACATTCGGTCATCTTCTTGACTATTGACTGCAAAATGCTTTGGGCAAGCATAGATGCCCATCGACTGTATTCCACGAATATATCCTCCCGCCATTTTTCCCGTCAAATAGGGATCTTCTGAAAAATATTCAAAATTGCGACCACACAGTGGATTTCTCTTGATATTCATTCCAGGACCAAGCAAAATGTCTACTCCCTGATGCCTTGCCTCCTGCCCAAGTGCCTCTCCAACTTCCTCAGCCAATTGCTCATCCCAACTGTTCGCCATCGTTGCCGCCGTCGGAAAACAAGTGGCCTTCATCGATTCTTGCATTCCCAAATGGTCTCCCGCTGTGTTCTGCTTTCGAATGCCATGAGGACCGTCAGAAAGGGTTATGGACGGAATTCCCAATCGCTTGATCCCCCTGGTCTCCCAGACATTTTTCCCCGATAAGATGGCCGCCTTTTCTGGCAAAGTCATCTGCTCCATCCATAATTTACTCTGTTTGCTCACTCATCATTCCTCGATTTGGATCACTGAGAATACGCTGAATATTTTTTTCTGCACATTCTTCCAATTGCTGATACTTTATTCTATCTTCTTTACTCATTCCCTGATAGCACACCGCATGAAAATCTGCTATAGCCTGTTCAATGTCCCTCCCAATCTTCATTGCCTCTGCATCCAATGTATAAACACTATTGGTAATCTCCACCTTTTGAATCTGTACCATCTTTTTCCAGATCAATTTCTGTACCGTAGCCAGAATCATTGCCTGAGATCTATCCAAATAATTCGCAATCTCCTTGATGGTTGCACCAGTCTTTACAAAATGTAAGACCATCAACACAGCAACATCTTCCATCTTCAAATTGTAGCGAAGACCGATCGCCGTCAAATAGCGAGAGATCAATTTGCTTTTATAGTAATGATTGACAAAAATATTGTCTGGAAGACGATCAAAGAGATAGACCGCTGGAAGTTCCTCTCCCAGTCGCTTTGTGCCTGGAATGCCAGGAATACTGGCATCATCCTTTGAAAATCCAATTAAAAAAGACAAAATCTCCAATTTTCGGCTTTTGTATTCTTCTTCTGTATGCAACTTTTGGTAAAAATCATCGTAGTATTGCATGACACTCCACTTCATCGCTGCAATCTTTTTTAAATTCATATTTTTCGCAACCAATGAGCCTTCTGTCTTTACATAGTAGTAGGTTGGAGCATTGAGTGCCACAATTCGCTCACAATGTAAAATATAATCCATTGCAAAGATAAAATCCTCACAAAAACTGATGTCTCGATCCATTCGCAAATGATACTTTTCTAAAATTTCTCTTCGAAACAATTTGTTCCAAATGACACCATAGTAGTAATCTGCAGGATTCTCCATCATGCGATCGCCATATTCTTGTCTAGTCATCACATCCTCTGTATCAATATCGCCCTTGACCGAAATATGCTTTCCCACCACACGATAAAAATCAGAAATCACCATATCAGCATTGGTCTCTTCAGCCTTTCGTACAAATAACTTTGTTGCATCGGAACTAATCCAGTCATCGGCATCCAAAAATTGAATATACTCACCTTTTGCTCTATCCAATGCTTGATTTCTGGTATCCGAAACACCAGAATTTTTCTTGTGTACGGCACACACTCTGGAATCTTTTTTTGCATATTCATCAATAATCACTCCACTTTCATCCTGACTGCCATCGTCCATCAGCAACAATTCAAAATCTTGAAATTCCTGTCCAAGTACGCTATCAATACAGCGTCTCAATGATTCCTGTGCATTGTACACAGGAACAATAATACTTACCTTCATTTATCTATCCTCTTTTGTTTACTTTGCAAAAAGAGAGCCACAAAGAAAATTTCCCTGCGACTCTCCAAACGATATTCTTTATGATTGCCAATAGGACGGGCGATGCTCTTCATATTTTGTGATTTCTCCATCGTGCTCCAAAGTAATGGAAATATCATCCAGTCCATTCACCAGCTTATACTTCCATTGTTTATCAATATCAAATGAGAACTCTCCAACTGGAGAAATAATCTTTTGATTTGGAAGGTCAATCGTCACCTCATCACTTGGCTTTAAGCTAGCCAATTTTTTTCTCACTTCCAGCGGTTGTACAATTGGCAAAAGCCCATTGTTTAACTCATTATTGTAGTGGATATCACTAAATGATCCAGCAATCACCACACGAAATCCATAATCGACCAGTCCCCAGGCCGCATGCTCTCTTGAAGATCCTGAGCCAAAGTTGTCACCTGAAATCAAAATGGTCGCCTTCTTGTACTCTGGTTTGTTGAAGACAAAATCTGGATTCTCTGTCATCTTATCATCCAAATATCTCCAATCATACATCAAATACTTCGCATATCCCTTTTTCTCAATGCTCTTTAAAAATTGCTTTGGCATCAACTGATCGGTATCAATATTATTGTTCATCAAAGGAACTGTCGTTCCAGTATAAATCTTAAATTCTTCCATCAGACTGCCCCCTTCTTACACTAAAGATTCTGGTAATTTTCTTACATCTACAAAATGGCCATAAATAGCCGCCGCTGCTGCCATAGCTGGAGAGCAAAGATGTGTTCTTGCCCCTGCTCCCTGTCGTCCTTCAAAGTTTCGGTTTGAAGTAGATGCACAATGCACACCTGGAGCTACACGGTCTGGATTCATACCAAGACACATCGAACAACCTGGCTCTCTCCACTCAAAGCCAGCATCGATAAAGATTTTATCAAGTCCTAACTCTTCTGCAGCACGCTTTACTGGTCTTGAACCTGGAACAACAATCGCTGTCAGTGTCGATGCAATATGCTTTCCCTTGACATACTTTGCTGCCTCTTCAAGATCACAGAGACGACCATTGGTGCAAGAACCAATAAATACATAGCCAATATCAATCCGGTCGATCGTCTGTCCTGGCTTTTCTCCCATATAGTCATAGGCACGCTCATCATTGACATCGCGAATTTCTGGGAATTTCTCGCCAAAAGCTACCCCCATACCTGGATTCGTTCCCCAGGTAACCATCGGTGCAAGCTCTGACACATCAATTTCCATCACCTTATCGTACTTTGCATCTGGATCAGAAACCAAAGTCTTCCAATCTTCTACAGCCGCATCAAAGTCTTTTGGTGCACACTCTCTTCCCCTCAAATAATCAAATGTCGTCTGATCTGGATTGATCATTCCCACCTTTGCCCCAAACTCAATGGACATATTACTGATGGTCATTCTCTGCTCCATATTTAAGGCCTCAATTGCCTCTCCTGTATATTCAGCTGCATATCCCGAACCAGAAGAAACGCCATACTTTGCAATTAGAGCCAGAATATAGTCCTTTGCACCAATGCCAGGTTGTGGCTTACCCGTAAACTTCACCAACAACTTCTTTGGCTTCACCTGCCAAATGCACTGAGTGGCAAAGACATGTTCAACCTCCGTCGTACCAATACCAAAGGCAATTGCACCAAATGCACCATGGGTTGCCGTATGACTATCCCCACAGACAATGACCTTTCCCGGTTGTGTTCTTCCTGTCTCTGAGCCAATCATATGAACAATACCCTGTTTTTCTGAGCCATGCTCTGCACAAGGTACACCAAATTCTTTGACATTTTTTGCCAATGTATCGAGCTGTAACTTGGAAATTTCATCATCAATCTTAAAAATATCCACTGTCGGAATATTGTGATCGAAGGTAGCAAAAGTTAACTCTGGTCTTCTCAACTTTCGATTTTTCTCTCTGAGTCCCTCAAAAGCCTGTGGGCTAGTTACTTCATGAATATAGTGCTGGTCTACATACAAAAGCTGAGGTTCGCCCTCTTTTCCTGTAATGACATGTCTATCCCAGACCTTGTCAAATATTGATTTTCCACTCATAGTATTTCCTCTTTTTAGAAATTTTTTATTGTTGTCTCCCTATTTTACTAAGAAGATGCTTAGATTTCAAGCAACTTTCTGTTATGGTAGCTATTCCTCTTCATCTTCTTCATCCCACTCCACAGTGCTGACAATCTTTGTCTTTGACCAGCGTTCATAAAATAATCTCTTTTTCATCAAGACCTTAATTGCTGCCAAAAAGAAATAGAGAATATACACGCCACTCAATAGACAAAGAAGTACAAACTGCACACTATCTTGTACTCCTTCTCTCTCAGCCAAATAGAGCATAGCATAAAAAAGAAGATTGGGAATCCAAAATACAATCAATTCCAAGCTTCCATAGCGCAAAAAATAGGAATACCAAGGCAAAGCTCTCGCCTTTTTCTTTCCTCGAATTCTTGTCTTGGTCAAGAATTTTCCAATGGTTCTTCCTCTAGTAAAAATTGGCAAAATACTAAAGTAGGCAAGAACCACAATCCCATAAAATTCCACTCTACTTATGAAGATCCCAAATTGCCTCAAAGCCCAAACAACTACACCGAGTAGACCTAAGTCAATCATCAAAGAAATCAACCTTCTTGGCAAAGAAATACTCTTTCCTCTCTCGTAACTTGTCGCATCAATCTCTTCTCTGCTCGGCAAAAATGCCATAAACGGCCAAACAATGAAAAATCCCAAAAATCCCCCCATCGTATTAAAGATCAAATCGTCCACCGCAAAGAGTCGATAACTTCCCTTATAGATAAAATATAGCCCCGAAAGCTGTGTCAACTCGAAAAAGAGGGAAAGAAAGAACGAATAAATGGTTGTCTTTATCACTCCTTTTTTAAAATAATAATGCAAATACATTCCAAACGGAATCGTCATAAAAACATTGAGTAAATTGGTCATAAAGGCAGGACTCTTCAATAAATTGATCCATGTTCTTGGGTCATCCTTTTCGATATGTACTTGTTGAAAAATTTTAGGGATAAACTGCAATGCTTCTAGCTCTCTCTTATGCCCATGTAGTTTTGCGGCCTCCTGTGCAGAGGGCAAAGGTAAAATAACTAAACAATACACACAGAGCATATACAAAATAAATGAGTAAACCACAAATATGCGTATACTCCATACTGACCCATACTTAAAATAATTATAAATAACATAGGGAATGGTCACTATCAACACAATCAGCGGATAAATGAACATTGCCTGTGTTAAAACTCTCACATAAAATTGCATCTTCTTTTACTCCAGCTTTCTCATTCTACACTAAATAACAAAAATTCTTGGGCAGAAACCTCCACCCAAGAATTTTTTATCTATTCTTCAACACCATCACTCCAAAGCTTTAAATCTTCCTTGGAAATATCTCCACCAAGACGCTTTCCCTCAGCAACCTTAGCCTTGCGCTCAAGTAAATTATTAATTCGCTCACAAGTCATCTTCATAGCACTTCCGCCTGATGTGCAGAATGGGAAAATAATTTTTCCTTCGAAGTTATAGGATGTAAGGAAGGTATCAACTACACTTGGTTCTCTCTCCCACCAAAGTGGAAATCCCAAGAAAATAGTATCATACTCATCCATATTTAACTTCTCCCCTGCAAGCTCTGGGCGACAATTTGGATCAGACATCTCTTTTGTCGTTCTTGATTCCTTATTTTTCCAATCCAAATCCTCAGCAGTATAGGCCTTTGCAGGGACAATCTCATATAGGTCTGCACCTTCGATCTGAGCTAACTCCTGTGCAATCTTTTTTGTGTTTCCACTGACACTAAAATAGGCTACTAATGTCTTCATGATTTTTCCTCCTCTATTTACAGAATAAATCTAACATTAGCATTATAACATAACTTCAGCAATCTTTCCATCACCTATTCAAGTGTCAACAAAAGTGCCATCTTAAACTTTTCTGTCGCCTTTACAGAGTGAAGACCGCCTTTGGCAAAATGGAAATTCTCTCCTGCCACAATCTTATGTTCCTTGCCTTCATATACAATCACACCTTCTCCATCTAAAGCAAATACAATCGCTTCACCTGGTGCTGCATGTTCTGAAAGTCCTGTTCCCTTATCAAAGGCCATAATCACAAATTTCATCTTCTCATTGTGAACAATATCCATATTCACAATCTTTCCCTCTTGATATGGAACTAATTTTGCTAATTGAAATACCTCTCCTGCCTGAATTGCACTATTCATCATATCCTCCTTTTGAATGGAAATCTCCGTGTAAACTGCACCCTCTTTTGTGCACATACCTACTGGAACATCAGTAAAAGTCAAAATTCCCTCGCCAACCCCCAAGGTCTTTGTCCAGCCATCTCTTCCATAGACCTCAAGGCTTCCCTCGGCAACAAGAATCAACTTGTGATAGGGAAAAATTTCTGCACTAATATCGGTGTCCTTCGCTAGCGAAAAATAAATAATACTGTTTCTAGCTGAATAAACTTCCTTTGAAATCGTGCAGCCCAAAACAGGTTGATTATCCCTTGAAATTGAAAATACCTCTCCAACTTTCTCCTTCATCTCTACACCTCCCTTTCACAGAGAATAGTATAACAAATATCTTCCCTACTTTTCTGTATCATTTGATACAAAATCATTAGTTTTTTCACCATTTTATGCCATAGAAAGAAAACTTTTCTAAATGATTTTTTTCACTGCATCCAAACACAGAAGCAATGCATACTCATAGGCATTACCTCCCCAATTTCTCTCATCATACTTTTCCACATCAACAAGGCTATCTGCTGTATATAAAATCATTCCCCATATCACTTTGCGAAAGGAAGCACAGGCTGCAAGAGCCGAACATTCCATTTCGACAACAGAACAACCTTCGCTCTTTCGGTAAGCAACCTTATCCTTTGTCTCTCTAAAAAAGCCATCGGTCGACCAGGTCATTACCTCTTGATATTTCATTCCATGCTCTACAATGGTTTCTTCAATTGCTTTTCTTGCCACTTCGTTGATTTGAATAAACCGAGAAGGTTGTATATAGTGATAGGAAGTTCCCTCATCTCTCAAAGCTTTGTAGGGAACAAGAAATGTACTCTCTTCAAATGACTCCAAACAACCACAAGAACCAGCTGAAATGATTTCTCTCACCCCATATCCAATTAACCAATCGAGTATCTGTGTGGCTGCTGCAGCACCCACTGGAGCTTGGCAAAGCACAATAGGTTCTCCCCCATCATTTAGGACATAAATAGGATATTTTTTGGTCGCACTAATAAATTCTGCCACTTTTTCAGCATGATGATGAATTGCAAACTGATCAATATAATCGCCCAAAAAGGCAAACACACATTTTTTAGGTAAATCTAGGTCTAACTTTTCATGCGTGGGATCAATTACTGCATATGGATTGGTATCGTATTCGAGTATAGGAATAGTATTTTTTATGATACTCATCTAGTAAAAATTCTCCTGAAATTATTTTTTATCTTGAAAGCAAGTCTTGCAATCTCCCTAGCCAAAGGTCAATATCTCCCTCCTCCCAAAAATCTTGAAGAACTCCCTCACAAAATCGTTCTATGCGCACAGCTCCTAAGATAAGAGCCATAACACATTGCAAATCAAGCTGAGAAACATCAGCCTCATGAAGAGAAATCGATGTCCATTCAATTCCATTTTCCTTTAAAATTTCTTGATAATGGACAAGATCTAATTCTGGACAAGTTGAAGCTACATTGCTTACACAGTTAGTAAATTCCATTCCCTTTTCTGAAAATTGCATAAATCTACCCTGCCACACCATTATCTTTGCCGTCTTTAGTGACTGTCGCAAATCGGCTAACTTTTGAATCGCCTTTCTTCCATCTTGACTAACCATAATTTTATCTGCCATCATTTTTCCCTCTACTATTTTTTCCCCCTGTGCGTAAATTTCCATTTTTATCAAAGTGCTTGTGCAGTTCAATTTCTGTCAACACAAGAGTAAGAAGCAGGACAATGATCTGTATATAAGAGATAATCCCTCCTGCAGTACCAACAGTATCTATGTCCTTTCCAATAAAAAAGAGCATTGCAACCACAGATAATGGAAGAAGAACTAATCCACAGTAGAGCCATATCTTGCCAGCAATTTTATGAGCATACTTCCATGTGGTTTCATTTTTCATCGATAGCTTAGTCCTATATCCGTAAAAAGAATTTATACTCTTGGGCGGATTATTTATAAATCTCCTACCAAATACAATCATAACTAGTGGGCAAAGCAAATCCATGATAAACATAAAAATCCAGAATCCCAAAGCAATACCTCCTCGCTCAAAGAGCTACTTGATCACAATTTCCTGCAATACTCGTCATGCTCATATATGTTGTTAATGACCCTTTTTCTTCTGTTTTCTTTTTTGCTGTTTTAGATCGAACTGACGCTGCTTTTCTGCTTCCCTCTGCTCTTTACTCCTTTGCTGACGCTTAATCTTACTCTCTGTCATCTGCAATTGCAAAGCCTGTTGTGACTTTGTGCCTATACCATTACTTTGCACCTGCTTTTGTGCCACTCTCTGCCTGCGTTTTGGATTATCTGCAATCTTTTTGATATTGACAGAGATAGAAGGACTAAATTTTAAATCATCATAATGATGAAGAATAAAATCATACACCTCATAATCCTTCGGCTCTGAGCCAAAAGTAACTTTAGCAACTGTCAGCTTTTCATCTTCAACTCGCTCAAAAATTCCAACCCAAAAAGGTGTGTCAAATAAGACAGTCATCCCACAACTAATATGTTTCATAAAATTCCTCCTTGATCAAATACATACAAAGAACGGACAACCCAAGGAGGGAAGGTTACTTACCCTGTTAATCTTAACAGGATGACCGGGCTACCTACCGGCTCTGACACACCATAAAAGTATGCGTTGCGTTTTTATCTTTGTTTACACTTACAATATCATGGATTTTCCAAATTTAAAATACCCAATATAGTACAAGAATTACATTCAATAGATTTCCTACCAATTGTCTAAGCATTGCCATTAAAACTCTATTTCTAGAATATTTAAAGTTTTATATACCTTAAATTATTCCTTATTAAAGACTATTTTAACCTCAGCCCCTGCCGTCCTTCCACTATAATTTTTCAAATACAAGTTGCCATTATTTGCCACAACAATATTCTTCACTCCCCATAAGCCTAAGCCATGTTTATCGCACTTATCTTTTACTTTTCCAGAAATAAATTTTTCTGTAAGTAAAGGTAATAAGTCTTTATCAAAACCCATTCCTTCATCTCTAACTGTCAAAATAAATTCACTAGGTTCATCTTTAAACGCTACCATTATTTTAGAACCCTTTTTAGAATACTCGACAGCATTAGTGACTATATTTTGTAGTGCTACAGCTACTTCCTCTTTATCTAACTTAATATTACTAGATTCACTTTTTATTACTTCTAAAGTCAGACCATTTAACCTACATATACTAGACATTACCTCAATCCAATATAAAATCACTTCATTACTTACAACATCTTTTTTCCCTTCCATCGTATAAGAAAATTTTTTTAATTTTTCAATATACTTTTCCAGTCTATCAATACCATTTGAAATATCTGCAAATCTTTCGGATGACAAATCCCTATGCTCTTCTTTTAATAATTCTAAATTGCCTTTAATCAGTGTTATTGGTGTTCTTATGTCGTGAGTAAGTTGTTCCACCAACTCTTTTTGCTTAACTTGCATATCCCATTGCTCACCAAGAGATTTTTTTAGATTTTCAGCCAGTACATCAATCGAACGAAGTACTCCATCTATTTCTTTATATTCAGAATGCTCTCTCTCATAATCCAAATCCATCCGACTGATGTTATCATTCGCCATAGCAATTTTGTAAATTTCCCTCTTTAATATATTTGATGAACGAATGAGAAGCAAAGCAAATCCCAAAAACCAAATCATTAGTATTAGGACAATATATCCACACTCGAAATTTTCAAAGAATCTATAAAGCTTTTCATTGGTAAATATAACATTAACTCTGTATCTTATTACCAGTTGTCTATTTCCCCTAGTATAAGCCTTAAAAATATTCGATCCTATAATTTTACCACTGATGGCCCTTCCGTTTTTTATGGCCTGCTGTACTAAATCATCATACTTTTTATCAATGGTATTTTCTATTATTTTTCCATCTTTCAAATATAAAAAATCATAATAATATGGTATTTCCGCTGGTGTCCAATCTTCTGTTTGAAAACCTGCTTCCACTTTTTCCGACTGAATGTCCGCATAGTTGGCAGGGTAGACTACACCGGTATTTAATAATACATTTAATCCTACATAAAATAACACAACAATAAAAAAACTATATACTAACTCCATAATTGCATATTTGCTGATTAAATATCTTAAACTTTTTTTATTTCCCACTGATAACCAACTCCCCAAACTGTTTTTATAGGATTTATACAATATGGCTCAAATTTACTTCTTATTAATTTGATTCTTTCGGTAATCGTTGTAGAGCTATCACCTTCCTTGTCATAACCATAAATTGCTGTATAAATTTTTTCTTTCGAAAATACTTGATTTTTATTTTTTAATAAGAACTCACAAATTTCATATTCGCTATTTGTAAAACTTATCTCTACATTATCAAAATAAATTTTTTTCGAAAGCAAATCACAAGATATCGGATAATCTATAAGTTTTGAATGTTTCTCTCTATTTTCTCTCCGAATATGTGCAGCTACCCTTGCCCTAATTTCAGCAACAGAAAATGGTTTTGTCACATAATCATCTGCCCCTAGTGCAAATCCTTCAACTTTATCTTTTTCAAAATCTTTCGCTGTAAGTAAAATAATAGGAATGTCTATCATATTTCTATATTTAGTCAAAAATTCAAAACCCGACATTTCTTCCATCATGATATCAAGAATAATCAAGTCATATTTACATAAATCACTCGGCTCAATTTTCAGTGCCGAATCGCAAATAACAACATTATATTCTTTCTCAAAGGTTAACTTTAATAATTTCAGCAAATCCTTGTCATCATCTATTATGAGAAGATTCATACCTTTTATTCCTCCATTTTACTTATTCCGTCCCATTGATTATACCAAAATGAAAATATTTCCACACTTACAAATGAGATCAAAAAAGATAGAAAAAGATAAAAAACAATAGTGTCCACATTAAAAGAGTAATGGGTATATCCATATAGAAGTCTTAGCGGATAAGCAAATGGAAAGTAATACCATATACCACTTCCTAAATCCGTTGTACCTAAAAGAATGGCAGCCAAGGTAAAAATAACACCTAACAAAATAGAACCTGTATAATCAAATTTTAAACTTAAAAATTGATACACTGGCACCATACTAATCAAACCTACAGCCCCAATTATCATATAAACTGTCAAATTTAACATTTGAATCTTAATTCCATAAAAGTATAAAAACAACATAAATGGTAAGATCGCTATCCCTTCAATGGTGATCAATAATATAAAAATAAATAAAAATCTAGAAAAAAATAATTTTTTTCGACAAATTCCTATTCTTAAATCATTGGCGTATCCTCCAGCTTTTTTATCGCTTTCATATAACATGGGAATAAAAAAGCTGATAGAAAAGCCTGCCAAAACAGTATATGCTCCAAAAAAAGAGGCAAGCTCTACTCCTTTTAAACCAGCAGAACTTAGAAGATATACAATAAAAAGACCAGTAAAGATTAACGGGCACAAAATAAGTACCATTCTAGATGGTGTTCTTTTGGTTCTCATCCAGTAAGACTTTAAAATATTAAACATGACTTTTTCCTCTTTCTATTCCTATATTTATAACTGTTATTATGACATACACCATAACACTCAACACTAATCCAACATACACGGCGTTCATTGCTGTTAATGGTGATGATTTTTCCAAAAAGGTACCATTGGGATGAACCTCAACAATAGGACATAGTATCCTTAAATTATAATCCCAAGGGAAAAACTTCCAATACGAGGTTACAGCAATCATTGCTGATGGAAAAGTAAAGACAAAATTAATTAAAATCACTAAAAACTTTTTATTAAATAATTTATAAATAAAAAAAGATAAAGCAATTACCGGCAAACTTCCAATAAATAAACAACAAGTGGCTAATACCATAATTTTAAGACTAATTTCTTCTTGTAAGAAATATTTGCCCACTAAATAAATTCCGATCGATGACAACATCAAAATAGTAAATAATTCAAAAACAACCATTCCATTCTTGGCAATTAACATCTTTTCCGGGAGTATATTCAGTCTTCGCCACAAAGCAATGTGCTCTTCTTTCTCTTTACTAACAATATTAACTACCAGCAGGCTTAACACAATAGGTAAAATCATAACAGGATACCAATTAAATGCTGTGGCCATTAAATAACTTCTTCCCGCAGGACTTTGCCCCATAATACTGACCATAAAAAGATTAAATAACACAAAAATAATAGGTACTATATATTTTAGTGCAGAATTGGCAGCTCTTTTTTCCTTAATCCATTCCACTTTCAGCATCTTAATCATCATTCGTCACATCCTTTCTAATAATTTCCATAAATAAATCTTCCAGCTTAGATTGGTTGCTATTTTGCCCTTCATAACTCAAATGTCCCTTATTAATGATGCCAATTTTATCCGCAATCTGCCCCACTTCACTCAAAATGTGACTTGATAATATGATTGTAATCCCATGATCTGAAAGCATTTTTATCAACTCTCTTAACTCTTGAATTCCCAACGGATCCAACCCATTTGTTGGTTCATCCAAAATTAATAATGACGGGCTGTTAATCAGTGCCATCGCAATACCGAGTCTCTGTTTCATACCTAAGGAGAACTCTTTTGCTAATTTTTTTCCTGTATTCGTCAATGAAACCATCATAAGTACTTCATCAATTTTCTTCCTATCAATATTTAGCAAAGTAGTAATAATCTCTAAATTTTCATAAGCCGTTAAATTTGGATAAATAGCTGGATGCTCAATAATTGCCCCAATTTTCTTTACATCATCTGCATCTAATACATGATTTTCAAACATCACTTCACCTGAGCTTTTTGGAATCGCTCTTGTTATGATTTTTAGTAATGTTGATTTTCCCGCACCATTAGGGCCCAACAGACCATATACCGTGCCTTTTTCCACTTGAATTGAAACATTATTTAGTGCAATCCCATTTTTATATTTTTTTGTCAGTCCTTTCGTTTCTAATAGAATACTCATTTGATTTACCTCCATAATTTGATGATGTCATTATAAATAATAAAAATAACTAAATTATAACTAGAAAAAATTTTTATGAATTTATATATTTTGAATTATATTTTTTGATAAATAAAAAGCACTCCATATCTCTATGAAATGCTTTCAAAAAATAGGACCTCTTCTCAGAGGTCCACTTGTTTTATCCGGTTATTCCGTCAATATTCTTTATTCTCTTTTTGTCACCTATATTCTCAAATCTGATAAGTAACTGCTCTTTGTTTTCAAAAGTTGCATAGATATTGTTGTCTTCCCAATAGTAGTCACAGCCGTTCCATGCCAAAAATCCCTCCACCAATATCTTATGATCAAGCTCATACAGGCTTATTGCCTTCATTATATTGCTGACAAATCCTGTAGAATTTACAGGTGCAAAGAACTCTTTAGGCAAATCATACAATGCTACAAAAGCAACACCGCCCGAATGTTTACATGGATAGTATCCATAGTTCTTCTCACTTATGCCACAGACAATCATAGAAAGAAGATATCCTGTGACACTCTGTGTAAGCGGCAGATTCGGAACAGTTAAAGCACTAAATCCCACTTTTTCTCCAAAAGCTCTTGCTTCATCCACAAGTTTAAGCAGACTCTCATCAAAACCGTTTATATTCTCCCAACCTCATAGCCAATCATTTGACTGCATTGATTCACTTCCGATAAATTGAATCGGATATATGTCGTTGCCAATTTTTATTTTTTGTGTGGCAAAATCCACATTCCAGCCCTGTCCATTGGCAACATACATCTCGATCATATCCTGTACACGAAGCATACCCCCGAAGACAGCAGATACAACCTGTGTCCAATCGGTGCGATCCATCTCATAGTCTGTTTTTAATATATTTACTCTCTCAGCCATAACACCTCTATAATAATAATATTTCGGTCAAAATACTTAAGAACACAAAGTTTTTTCCAATCCATATCAAGTACCAGTGTAATTCAACCTCTGACCATAGTATTATTTAAACAAAATCATTTAACAAATGCAAGCATTATTTTAACACTCTGCACTCTTTCATTACATAATCATCTTTGTGAACTACCCATAGTCTAAAGCCTATGGGCTTCCTGCTTCGCTGACCTCGCAACCTACTATCTCCACAGGCGTTAATTCGGGCAGTCCCTGCCCTATTGTTTTTTCTTATACTACTTGTCTTAATCCTTCTGCCAATATATTTTTTGCCGCATTGATATCTCTATCGTGTTTTGTATTGCAGAAAGGACACATCCAATCTCTTACTTTTAGATCTTTTACATTTGTATTTTTATATCCACAACTAAAACATAGCTGGCTACTTGCATAAAAATCTCCATTCCGCGGGCAAGCCGCGGCACAAATAGTAATGAAAGTGTTTTACATCTCAACTCTGTGATTTAAAATATATAACAAGAAGCTATACTACAAAGCACGGGAGGTAAAGTTGTAAAAACTTTCTCTGTTTTAGACAGCATAAAAATCAGTGTAAGTTCTGTCTTTTCAAGCACAAATAAGTGGTATCATGAATCCGTACACTAAGAATTGTTAAAGCTCTTTGTTTTATTGTGTGGCAGTTCAGTCAATGGCTTCTTATCTTTTGCGAAAGGAGTTACACTATGAAAGTTACTTATCAAACCTGTTGTGGTGTCGATGTTCACAAATCTTTTCTTGTTGCCACAATCATCAAAACTACCGCCGGTATTGAACCTTCTTATCAAAAGAAGCGATTCTCTACCTTCAACAATTCTATTTTAGACTTTAAATCGTGGCTTCTTAAAAATGAATGCCATGATGTCTGTATGGAATCCACAGGTAAATACTGGGTTCCTGTCTTTAATCTTCTCGAAGATCAAATCAACGTTACCATTGCTAATCCCAAATGGGTTAAAGCTGTTAAGGGTAACAAGGACGATACCAAAGATTCTAAATGGATTGGAGACTTATTCCGACTGGGACTTGTGAAAAGCAGCTACATTCCTTGTAGGTTGATCCGTATTCTTAGAGAATACACAAGATATCGTTACAAGCTTGTTTCTTGCCGTTCAAGTGAAAAGAATAGATATCAGAATGCTCTTACTGTTTGTAATATCGCATTAGATTCTGTTGTATCCGATATCTTTGGGAAGTCATCCTCATCCATTATCGATTATCTGCTTGAACAATCAGGTACTACGATTAACCATGAAGAAATCTCTTCAAAACTTCTTAAGAGCCTCAAATCCAAAGAAGACGCTGTGATTGAATCTATCGAAGGATATCAGATGACTGATGCCCAGAAATATCGTATGCGCCTAATTCGCGCACATATGGATTATATCACAGCTGAAATCAATGATATAGATAAACAGATTGAATCTTTGATTTCTTCCGATCCTGATTATGATAAAGCTATTCGGTTACTAACTACCATTCCGGGTGTCAAACGTGATAGTGCAATTACTATCATCTCCGAAATTGGTATTGATATGTCTCAGTTTTGTAATTCTAAACGCTTATGTTGTTGGGCAGGTCTTACCCCCGGCAACAATGAATCTGCCGGTAAGAAGAAATCTGTCCGTATTACACGTGCCGGTGTCTACCTCAAACCTGCATTAGTACAGTGTGCTCATGCAGCCGTGAAATCTGACAAGTCTCCTTACTACAAAACGAAATATGAATCCCTTGTTAAACGCCGTGGCAAGAAAAGAGCTGTTATTGCCATTGCCCGTATGATTCTTATAGCCATCTACCGGATGCTGTCTACCGGAGAGGTATGGAATCCAAGCGATCTTTACAAAATCGATATGCCTGCACCTTTAGCTGAAAAACAGAAGGCTAAGGCTATCAAGCAAGCCAAAAAACTTTTACAAAAGGAAGGACTGCTTCCTCCTGATGAACCTTTAGCTTCTTGATCAATCTACTAAATCTATATCCTCAAATAAGTTGCCTACTTAAGACAGCTTATTTAAGTGCGCCGGTTTACGGCTTACCTCTACTTTCTTTCACACTATGTATCTATCTTAATATAATTTCTACCATTCCATTTTGACTTATATTCCAGTTGTCTTGTCAGCTCATACCACGATACATCGCTTATAGTTTTCGCTAAATTATGATTTTTCACCATATTTTTTATCGGTAAGTTTTCCGAAACTATCACTTGGTTTTCGTTTATAATTTCACTTGAAATCTTATGCAGATAATCTTTTCTTGTATTCGCTATTTTCTCATGGCATAGTGCTATTTGTTTCCTTTTTTTCTGATAGTTCCTACTCCCCTTTGTTTTATTTGCTAATTGTCTTTGTAATTTTGTAAGCTTTTTCTCATATTTTTTAATTGTCTTCGGATTTTCATATTTCTTCCCATCTGATGTGATACATAAATCTTTTATTCCTAAATCCAATCCTATTTGTCCATTTGTCTTTACAAGTGGACTATGTTCAGTTTCTACAAGAACAGACACATAGTACTTGCCGCTTGGTACCTTAGATATCGTTGCTGTTTTTATCCGACCTGAAAATTTTCTATGTAATTTTATTTTTACCCTTTTTAATTTTGGCAGCTTTATTCTTCCTCTATCAAAATCTACAGTTATATTCCCATTTGTAAAATTGGTTGTATATGATTTACGATTACTGTGCTTACTCTTAAACTTTGGATAACCTCCATGTTCTTTGAAAAACTTTTGATAAGCACTATCCATATTATAAATTGCATTTGTTAAAGCAAATTTATCTACTTCTTTTAGCCATTCATAAGCTTTTTTCAGCTCTCTATTGCAATAATTATTACAATCTGTTTTACTGACAGACTTTTTTTCTTTTTCATAAGCATCTTTTCTGTACGCAAGGGTTTGATTATATACAAAACGTTATATACAAAACGACAACAGCCAAATGTCTTTGCTAACTGTATTTCTTGCTCTTTGTTTGGATAAATCCGATATCTATATGCCTTTAACATTAAGCTTACCCGCCTTTCTACCCTTGATTTTCTATATATTGCTTTAACATTTCTTCAGAAACATTATAATGGTATCGTAATTTAAGACACTTCAAGAGACATTTCTTAATGAATCTGATATACTGTAAACACTACAGAAAGAAGGATTTTTATTATGTCTCGAACAAGAAGAAATTTCTCCGCCAAATTCAAATCAGAATTAGTGATTGAACTGCTCAAAGGAGAAAAAGACTTAAATACAATCGCAACCGAAAACAATATTCAGCCAAATCTTCTCCGCAACTGGAAGAAGGAGTTCCTCGATAAAGCATCCGTGGTTTTTGATGACACACGAGAGGATAATCTGAAAGAAAAACTCGCTTTAGAGCGCAAGGAAAAAGCTGAATATGCGAAAAAAGTTGGCCAGCTCACCATGCAGGTGGATTGGTTGAAAAAAAAATCTGAAGAAACACTTGGACCTGACTACGAGAGTAAATTTAGTCCAAAACCTTTTGAAGACTAAAGAACTTCCAGTTAAAACAGGAGCTGCGCTTCTTGATATCAACCGTACCAGTGTGTATTACAAGGGCACGCCCATATCTCAGGAGGAGTTAGATTGCAAATCGATCATAGATCGATTACACACAGATAACCCGGCCTGGGGAGCACGACAGCTGTCTGCTCAGCTGAAGAAGCGTGGGCATCAGGTTGGCCGCCGGAAAACGCGCCGTTATATGAATGAAATGGGGATGGATCCAATCTATCCAAAAATGAACCTTTCTAAACGTATGCAACAGGCTAAAGTCTGCCCGTATCTGCTACGAAACGCCGTTATCGACCGTCCTAATCAGGCATGGTCAATCGACATTACATACATCCCCATCAAGCACGGATTCCTGTATCTGACCGCTGTGATCGACTGGTACAGCCGCTGTATTGTTGGCTGGGAAGTCGATGATACTCTAGATACCAGAATGGTCATAACTGCGTTAAAAAAGGCGTTTATGGTAGCAAAACCTATTATCCTGAATTCGGATCAGGGCTGTCAGTTTACAAGCAATGAGTACATGAATTTCCTCAAAGAGAACCAGATCCGTCAAAGTATGGATGGTAAAAGCCGCTGGGCTGATAATATCATGATTGAACGATGGTTCCGGAGCTTCAAGTACGAGGAAGCATATCTGACCCAATACAACAATATCCGAGAAGCAAGGAAGGCTATTGGGAAATATGTGCATACATACAACTTTGAACGTTGTCATTCAGCACTCAATAATCAGACACCGGCATCCTGCTATTATCCAATCCTGTTACTGGATGATCATGCAGCCTGAGGGGGGAGTTTCTCCCCTACCCAGTTACATATATCAGTTCATTATAAAATGCTTAGATTTTTGTCTAGACAACTGAACCACTATATAAAGCTAGTGGGATTGCGGTAGCATTATTTCAACTAATAATCTTTTCAAACCTGAACATTCCGTCCGAGAACTGTTCGCCCGGTTCTTCTGTACACATTTCCAGATCATTTGGATCCATGTGATATTTGTTAAAAAACTCCACAATGTGGAAGCAACAACGATTGACGTAAAAATGAATGTTACGCTGCTCAAAATATGGTGTGACCGTTTCCCATACTTTCACTTCCGGGTATAGTTTTTCGACTGCACACCAAGCAGCATATCCGATGCCTTTGCTCTGGAATGCAGGGGAAACAAAAAGAAGATCAAGGTCTCCATTTTCACCGTCAACTTTGATCACTATACCGCCGACTTTTTGCCCATCCAATACGATGCGGTAGGCTTCTCCACCATCAATGGACCGCTCAATCGTATCCCGTGATATAATCTGTCCCTCTTCTTCTAAGTTGTCTTCTCTAAGTCCAAATTCTTCCATCGCACCATAATTAAAGGCTTCCTGATTATCCAAAATAAACTGTTCTCTATCGCTACATTCAAGAGGAAGTAGCTGTACAATAGTATTCATAACTTTACTCCTTGAAACTCTAATTTAGTATACCCATTATTCTCCTTCAAATACAAATTTCTCCGGCATACCGCATCTTTCTTCCCTATTAAAAGATATTGTCCCGCCACAATAGTCTACAACTTTCTGAAAATCAACTGCATACTCGTGCATTCCAAAATGTTTGAAACCTCCTAGAGCACCTTCCAAACCATACCTGTAGAATTATATAAAAACCGGTAATGACCTCCATTTTATTCTAAATGTATGCTAAATTATTTCTATATCTCTTATTATTTCCAATATAGTTGTTCGATTTTAATTATATTATCAACAACTTTTTCTGGACTTTCCGATAAATCATAATCAATCCAGAATGAAATAATAGTTTCAAAAGATGCAGCGAAGGCTCTTATAACAATTTCATCTGAAATCTTCGTGTATCTTTTAATCTTTTCTCTAATAACAGGGTTGTTATTGATTAGATCACAAATTAGTTGTTGAACTTTATCTTTAAACTGAACATGGGGTGCTTTTGATATCGCTTTAAAATGCTTATAATCCTTTTTAATTAATAATAAGGCCTTTAAAAGCATATCCTCTTTATTTAAATTTCCCTGTGATAAAATCTCCCAAAATCTTTGCATCGTCTCTGTTCCAATAGAATAAGCTAAATCATCCTTATCAAGAAAATGTTGATAGAATGTTCCTCTGCTAATGTTTGCTCTCTGGGTTATGTTTTCTATGGTTATTTTTGAGTACTCCTTTTCAAGTAGGAGATCTATCAAAGCAGCCTTGATATTGGTAACGCTATTGGTTTTTCTTTTTTTTTGTCATTTTTTTCCTAATTAAACACATTGTTTGATTTTGTCATGGTTAAATATACATGTATTATTATATTATATTTATGTGAATTATGAAAGTTAAAAATGACTGTTTTATATTCACTAAGATAATCGATGTATCGTTAATCAAAAATAATTAATGAAAGGAACAGAATTTAATGACAAAATCAAGAAAAATTTTAGGATTTATAGGACTGATTTTAGCAATGTTTATGGGGGCCTTAGACGCAACAATTGTCAACATTGCCATACCAGATATTATGGAAAACTTAAATACGGGATTAACTGATACAAGTTGGGTAGCAACAATCTACGTTTTAGCAATGGCTGTATTTATTATTCCAGTTTCAAAACTCGCGGATGTCTACGGTAGAAAGTTGATTATGCTACTTGGTGTAGTAATATTTGGTACTTTCTCATTCGCCTGTATGATGACTGATTCATTGTTTCTCTTAATTATTTTTAGGTTCTTCCAAGGAATTGGAGGTGCAATATTAACTCCAATTGTTCTGCCCATGGGAATTGAACTATTCGGGAAAGAGAATACCGGATGTATTACAGCTATTATGGGTGCCTTTAGTGCCTTAGCTGCAGCGGGAGGGCCGGTAATCGGTGGTTTAATTATCCATTGGACAACATATCATTGGATTTTTGGTATTAATGTTCCAATCGCCATCTTTGCATTCTTAATGATCCTCGTGGGGACAAAAGAATCATATGATTTAACAATTACAAAAAATATTGACTGGCTAGGCATGATTTTTCTTACTTGTACTTTAGGTGGACTTACATTTGGTTTATTGGAAGGTCGCGAGTATGGCTGGACATCGCAAACCATCATATCTAGTTTTGTTATTAGTGTTATAGGCCTATTTCTTCTTATCTTAACCGAAAGAAGAGTAAAATCACCTATTATTGAATTGAAGTTATTTAAGGAAAGTACATTCATATCTTCAAGCATTATTTATATGATTTTCGGATTTGCAATTATCGTACCTTCCTTGATTCTAAATTACTTCTTGCAAAATGTTCGCAACTTTTCTGCTTTACATTCGGCATATCTTATTATTCCTGCCTCTTTAGCTATTGTAGTAGGTATGCCTTTAGCAACTAAGATGTACCAAAAAATTAGTGCAAGATTACTTATTAGTATCGGATTGGTTATTACAGCAGGTGGTCTATTTATGCTTAGTCTTGTTCAGTATAATACTTCACAAAGCATCATTGTTTGTTGTAATGTGATTATTGGCTTAGGACTGGGATTTATGGCAATGGCATTAACATCATCTGTAAAATATTTACCGGTTAATAAGGCCGGAATTGGGTCAGGTATCGTTAATGCTTCCAGATATATTGGGCAAGTTATAGGTATTGCTCTTTTGGTTACCATTTTGAATAGTAATGTCAACATTGCTAAAACACAAATTAAGGAAATAGCCTACAACCAGATTGAAACACGTGTTTTATCAACAGATGTAAAAAAAGTTGCTAAGGATGAAATTGAAAAAACTTTCAAGACTACAAAGGATAGCAATAATATTTCAACCAAACAAAGTAGTATGGTTGAGACAATCAAAGCAGCTGCTAAAAAGACAGATAATCTTCCGGAACCTAAAAACAGAAGTGATTATAGAAAGATTTATGATGCAAATCAGTCATTGATTAATGGAGTTGAAACCGTTAGTTCAAGTGTCCCTCAATTATCAAGTAGTTTGAAAACTATATCCGGAGGGCGGAGGGCAGAGGGCAGGCCAAGGTTGGCACAGCTATTAAATTATTAGCTCAAAAGGAAGAATTAACAGCTTCTCTTAATACTATTGTCGAAAAAGAAATGAGCAATTGAGCACAGCATTTGATAATGTATTTATTGTAGGAGCAATCATTGTATTGATATGTACTCCATTAGCTCTGATGACAGAAAAGCGAAGAGATATATAAATAAATAATTTTTCATACTTGGAGGAGGTGTCTCTTCTCATACTGTGAATGCGGTATACCGGAGTACTTCCCTCCGGCTTACTTAATGCCTGATGATCATATTGATCCAAAAGAATCAATGCATCCGTGTATTCATTCACAGTTCTGAGCACATCTTTTTCCTCTATATCAAGTGCATCTGCAATCATCCTTGGCTAAATATCAACTGTTTTCTTCAGCATCTGAAGACGCTTTTCATTGATTGCATAGCCTTTCAAAATATACTGTTTAAAAAAATTATTTACCCATTTTCTGAAAGCTATACCTCTTTTTGAATTAACTCGATATCCGACAGACAAAATCATATCTAAATTATAAATTTTAGGTTTCCTTCCACCTGTACTTCTGTCGGAAAAACCGTCAAAAGTCTCATCCAATTCTCCTGAAGCAATAATATTTGAAATATGTTCGCTTACTGTAGCGTGTTTAACATCAAACAATACTTCCATTTGTTTTTGTGTCAGACAAACGGTCTCCAGTTCAGGATTGATTTGAGCTTCTATATTAATATCACCATCTGTAAATAATACAATTTCATTCTTCATGCTTTATTTAACTCCACGAATATTTCCCGATAACATTTCTAATATAGATTTTACTGTACTTTTCATATTCAGTCCATCTTTTAGTCCGGGCCTGTAGAAAAACTCTTCAAAACTCTTTAACTTTATCATCCATTTAAACTGCCTCCAAAACTTTAAATTAACACTCAAACCACATATAAAAACTTTAAATTAACACTCAAACCACATATAAAAAGTGGGCTAAAAAATCAACCCACCCCAACACTTGACAAAGAACCAATCTTAAAGTTATGTGCTTTTGCTGTATCATTCTTTGAATGAGTCCTACAGACCCAATTTTAGTATGTCCAATATTCTCCTTCAAATACAAATTTTATATTTTTCTCCATTTTTACCTTCTTTCCACTGCACCAACCGAGCAAACCGTTAAGCAGTTACCGCAATGCAGACAATGCTTATTCTCAATTACATAGGGTATGGTCTCTTGGTTAATGCAATCTTGTGGACAAACTTCCACACACTTACCACATCCGATACAACCATCCGTAATAAAATAACCTTTCATTTCATCTGTTTTAACTCCAAAAGAAAAATTTGCTCTCTCTATAGGCTTTTTAGATAAGTCAAACCATTCTCCTGTACCTTCATAAATTTGAAATACTGTCAGGGCTTTTCTTGATTCAACAGTTGGATATATTTGATACATATATTGGTTCTTTTCAAATAACTCAGGGATTTTTTCATATCCAAGTTCTCTAACTTTCCCTCTTACAGATACCGCCACTCGTGACATTGTGTCCTCGCCTTTCATAGCTGTAAATGCAAGAAATTTCCTGTCCGATAATCTATCGTATAAATTCTTACCTCTTGCAGTCAGAAAATATAAACTTGAATCGTCTGCATCCATCATATCAATAGCCGCCGTAACCGGAAGACCTTCGCTATCTACAGTCGCGACTATAACTGTATGAATTTCATCTACTATATATTTTAAATAATTCTTCGCTTCCATCATAATTTCTCCTGTACCCCTTGCTACCTTAATTAGTTCTGCATTTTTGAGCTGTGATAGAATTTTCGAATGATAACAGGATTTGTATTTATACTTCCTGCCGTCATTCTACACTCTCTATATTGTAGTATAAATAGTTATATTAGAACTTTCCATTCTGATTTTTCCAAGTCGTTTTATCAGCTATTGTTTCCATAACATCCCAGTGTTCTACAATTTTCCCATTTTCCACACGGAACAAATCATAGAAGGATGTTGCCACACCCCCAAATGTTCCTTCACTTACTGCAAGTGCATAATCTCCATCAGCCAATACAAAATAAGTCTTATTATATATCATCTGTATTCCCTGTTTTGCCAACGCTTCAAGTGCAGCACCAAGCCCTGAAAGTCCGTCAGCAATTGCTGTATTGTGCTGAATATAATTATCTCCACCAAAGTATGAAGTAAGCCTATCAGGATTTTCTCCACGAAGGACATCTCCTACAAATCCCTCTACAACCTTTCTTGTATCTTCCTTATCCACATCATTCTTCTCTAAGTTGCCGTCAATCTGTGTATGTCCTGACGGATTAGGTTCAGTTTTTGTAGACAGATTGTCCCAGTGTTCTGCAATCTTTCCTTCTGAGTCAAATCTGAAAATATCAAATGCTACCTGATCTCCTGCTCCTGCAAAATTATATACCGTTTGTAGAAACACCTTATCGCCATCTTCAAATGCACGAACATTATTAACAGTTGTTTTAACCGGGGCAGAAGCAAGATATTCCACTGCTCCTACAAAAGCATCTCTTCCTGTTCCATAAGCAAGATTATGCTGAATGTAACCCTCTGCAAGAAGTTCCTTTGCCTTCATTGTATCTCCTGATGCAAATATACTAATAAGTGCCAATGCTTTCTCTTTGTTTGTCATGATAATTTCCTCCTAAATTTGATTTATTGCGTTGATGTAACCTTTGTTATTTCATCTTGTGAGCTTATATTATCACTATGCGGATGTAATATCAATAGTTACATCTTTTTTTTACGATATACTTGACAATTGGAAGGAAATGAAATCAAACTATAAGAATAACGAAATTATAAAAGAAGTATTGAAAAGTGAACTATCCCGACAGTATGAAAAGATTGTATTCCCTTTGAATAAAATAATGTAAGGTTCTACAGAGGCGGTATCAGAGCAAAAGTTTCTTTCGGTATAAATAAGCACAGAAAAAGCACATATCTGAAAGATTATAAGTCTTAAAGTTATGTGCCTTGTTTTTATACTATTCAATGATTTAAACAACCCGGGATTTGTAGATATCATTTGGGAAATATGATTGTTTATATCAAAGCTTAAAATTTTAATCATATATCTTGAAATCATATCAAATCTTACTTGAAATGTATTTTATTAGTTTTTCCTCTCTTGAATGATTAAGTATATAATCAATAACATCTTTTTTAGACAGTATTTTAGCCATAAACTCTTGTTCCAACTGCTCCATAAACTCAATCAAAGATACCTTACTTATTTCATTAAATTTTTTAACACGACTGGTTTCTTTAATCTTTCGTTCTGCAATCTCTGGAGGAAATCCGATTCCAAAGTCTCCATCAAACAATTTTTCTAAAGTATATTCAAGATTGAGTTCCCCTAACCAACCAAAACCCAATCCCAAAGATAAACTTGCTACATTGCCATCGTTAATTCTTCCAAATAGGTAGGCGTCTTGTGGATTCTGAATAAACCCTGACAATAACCCTGGCAATGTATTGCATGCCAAATTCATTCCTTGCCCTGAAGAACATCCAGTTATCACAAAATCGACCACCTTACTATTGATGAGTAAGGCAGTTAAGACCGCAATTTCTGTATACGAATATGAATTTATTTCCCACGGATAAACCCCAAAATTTATAATTTCATAATTCTTTGATGACACTACTTTATTTGTTATTCTATATAATATTTCATTCTTATCAACTTGTGTTGTTCCTTGAATTATTCCTATCTTCATTTTTACCTCTCTTATATTGCAGTTTTTTCATTACTATTGAAATACAAAAATACATTGTAAAATTCAAATTTGTACTCATTTTGTATTCAAACCATACACAAAATCGCCACAAACCCTTATATTTAAAGGATTTGTGGCGTTATTTTGTTTACTCAAGCTCAATAGTTCCCGGTGGCTTGCTGGTGATATCATACATCACTCGGTTGACATGATCGACTTCATTGATAATGCGACTGGTCACCTTTTGAAGTACAGGATATGGAATTTCTGCTGACTCTGCGGTCATAAAGTCAATGGTATTGACTGCACGAAGGGCAATGGCATAGTCATAGGTTCGATAATCTCCCATAACGCCAACACTTCTCATATTGGTGAGAGCCGCAAAGTACTGACTAATGCTTCGGTCAAGTCCTGCATTGGCAATCTCCTCGCGGTAAATCGCATCGGCCTCTTGAACAATCTTTACCTTCTCCTCCGTCACTTCGCCAATAATGCGAATGCCAAGTCCCGGACCTGGGAATGGCTGACGAAATACCAACTTTTCTGGAATTCCAAGCTCAAGCCCTGCCTTTCGCACCTCATCTTTAAAGAGGTCACGAAGTGGCTCGATAATCTCCTTAAAGTCGACATAGTCAGGGAGCCCTCCGACATTATGGTGGGACTTGATCACTACGCTCTCTCCGCCAAGACCTGACTCAACGACATCGGGATAAATCGTTCCCTGTACAAGAAAATCTACCGCACCAATCTTTTTTGCCTCTTCCTCAAATACTCGAATAAACTCTTCGCCAATAATCTTTCTCTTTTGCTCTGGCTCTGTCACGCCCTTTAACTTATCGTAAAATCTTTGCTGTGCATTGACACGAATAAAATTTAGCTTATATGGGCCATTTGGACCAAAGACAGCTTCTACCTCGTCGCCCTCATCCTTTCGAAGAAGACCATGGTCCACAAACACACAGGTCAAGTTCTCTCCAATGGCCTTACTCATCATAACTGCAGCAACAGAAGAATCCACCCCCCCAGAGAGAGCACAGAGTGCCTTGCCATTTCCCACTTTTTCTCGAATGGCCTTGATACTACTTTCTACAAATGTATCCATTTTCCAATTGCAATCACAGCCACAGACAAGGCGAACAAAGTTTCCAATCATTTTTGTTCCCTCTGCTGTGTGCAGTACCTCAGGATGAAACTGAATGGCATAGAGATTCTTTTCCATATTCTGTGCTGCTGCCACTGGGCAGTCCTTAGAATGTGCCACAATCTCAAATTCAGGTGCTACCTTTTCGATATAATCAGAATGGCTCATCCATACAATGGTCTTTTCTTGCACATCTTTAAAGAGTTTGCACTCTTTGTTATCAATGACAATCTCTGTCTTTCCATACTCGCCCACTGGTGCCTTAGTGACATGTCCATTGAGAAGATGTTGCATCATCTGTGCACCATAGCAAAGTCCAAGTACTGGGATGCCAAGCTCAAATAGTTCTTTTGAGTACGCTGGTGCTCCATCTTCATAACAGCTATTTGGACCACCTGTCAAAATAATTCCCTTTGGATTTTTTGCCTTAATCTCCTCAATTGGCATCTTGTATGAATAGATTTCGCAATAGACATTGTTCTCTCTGACACGCCTTGCAACAAGTTGATTGTACTGACCGCCAAAATCCAAAACAATAATTAATTCCTGTTTTAAATTCAAAACTTCCCCTCCTCTTTTTATTGATATTTCTCTGGAACAAGATATCTCTTTACATATTGACCAGTGTAAGAATCCTTTACATTTGCAATCTCCTCAGGTGTTCCCTTTGCAATGACGGTTCCTCCCTTGTCGCCTCCTTCAGGTCCCATATCAATAATATAATCTGCCGTCTTAATTACATCAAGATTATGCTCTATAACTATAACAGTATTTCCGCTATCTGACAAGCGTCTGAGTATTTCAACTAATTTATGAACATCGGCAAAGTGAAGCCCTGTCGTGGGCTCATCTAAAATATAGACCGTTTTTCCCGTGCTTCTCTTTGAAAGCTCTGTAGCCAACTTAATTCTCTGTGCCTCTCCACCACTGAGCTCTGTCGATGGCTGCCCAAGGCGAATGTAGGAAAGCCCCACATCATAGAGCGTTTGCATTTTCTTTTGAATACTTGGAATATGTTCAAAGAAATGCAATGCCTCCTCAACAGTCATATTCAGTACATCATAGATTGATTTTCCCTTATATTTTACCTCTAATGTCTCTCGGTTATAGCGTTTTCCACCACAGACTTCACATGGCACATAGACATCAGGCAAAAAATGCATTTCTATTTTGATAATCCCATCTCCACTACAGGACTCACATCTTCCACCTTTGACATTAAAACTAAATCGACCTTTGCTATATCCTCTCGTCTTTGCCTCCTGTGTCGCCGCAAAGAGATCTCGAATCATATCAAAAACTCCTGTGTAGGTCGCTGGATTTGATCTCGGTGTTCTTCCAATCGGACTTTGATCGATGGCAATCACCTTGTCTAATTGCTCAATACCCTCAATTTCCCTATATTTTCCTGCAATGGTGTGGGCACGATTTAACTTTCTTGCCAAAGCCTTATATAAAATTTCATTGACTAGAGAAGATTTTCCAGAACCTGAAACGCCAGTCACACAGGTCATTATTCCCAACGGAATATCCACATCAATCTTCTTGAGATTATTTTCTGCTGCTCCTTTGACTTTTAACCATCCACTTGGCACTCTCCTCTGTCTTGGAATAGGAATAAAAAGTTTGCCTGAGAGATATTTTCCTGTAATAGAATCTGGATTTTCCATAATCTCTTTTGCTGTTCCCGTGGCAATAATTTTTCCACCATGGTCTCCTGCTCCAGGTCCAATATCTACAATAAAATCTGCCTCTCTCATCGTGTCCTCATCGTGTTCAACGACAATGACAGAATTTCCAAGATCTCTTAAATGTTTTAAGGTGCCAAGAAGTTTATCATTGTCCCTTTGATGAAGACCAATACTCGGCTCATCAAGAATATAGGCTACACCCAAAAGCCCTGATCCAATCTGGGTTGCTAGACGAATGCGTTGTGCCTCTCCGCCACTGAGTGTTCCTGTGGATCTTGACAGTGAAAGATAATCCAGTCCCACATCAATTAAAAAACTCACTCTCGCACGAATTTCTTTGATGACCAACGCACCAATCTGTGCCTGTGTCGGTGTAAGTTTCAGTCCATCCATAAATTCCCTAAATTTTACTACACTCATATCTGTGGCATCAAAAATATTTTTATCGCCCACAGTGACGGCAAGAGCTTCTTTTTTTAGTCGCTTTCCACCACAGCTTTTGCAAGGCAAAATTCGCATAAATTGCTCATACTCTGCCTTTGCTGTCTCTGAAAATGTCTCTCGATACCTTCTCTCCACATTTTTAATGAGTCCCTCAAATGTCGTTGGATAGACACCGCTTCCACGCTGTCCTGTGTAGTGCACATCCACCTCTACATCGGTTCCATAAATTAAAATATCATGTATTTTTTTTGGATAATCTTGAAATGGTGTGTCCAAATCAAATCCAAACTTTTCACAAAGAGCAAGCAAAAGTGCATTGGCAAAACTTTTCTTGTCATTACAACTTTGCCATCCCATCACCGTGATTGCTCCCTCATTGATACTCAATGAAGGATCAGGAATCATTAAGTCCTCATCAAATTCCATAGTGTATCCCAATCCCACACAGTCCGGGCAGGCACCAAAGGGATTATTAAATGAAAATGTTCTTGGCTCAACCGCATCAATGGAAATTCCACAATCTGGACAGGCAAAATTTTGAGAAAAATTCAATATTTCCCCGCCAATAATATCTACCTTGGCATAGCCTTCTCCAAGTGCCAGTGCTGCTTCCAAAGAATCCGTCAGACGCTTTTCTATACCTTCCTTGACCACCAGTCGATCCACAACAATGTCGATACTATGCTTAATATTTTTGTCTAATTCAATATCCTCTGACAACTCATAGAGATTCCCATCAATAATGACCCTCACATAGCCACTCTTTTTGGCCTGTGCAATCACCTTTTCATGCCGTCCCTTCTTGCCTCGAACAATGGGTGCTAGAATTTGAAACTTTGTTTTTTCTGGCAATTCCAAAATTTTGTCCACCATCTGATCGATGCTTTGCTTGTGGATTTCCTTTCCACACTTTGGACAATGTGGTGTTCCAATGCGTGCATATAATAACCTCATATAGTCGTAAATTTCTGTGACTGTTCCCACTGTCGAACGAGGATTTCGATTGGTTGATTTTTGGTCAATAGAAATTGCTGGGGAAAGTCCCTCAATACTTTCTACATCTGGCTTTTCCATTTGTCCCAAAAACATTCTTGCATAGGAAGATAGCGACTCCATATATCTTCTCTGTCCCTCAGCATAAATTGTGTCAAAGGCAAGAGAAGATTTTCCAGATCCCGAAAGTCCTGTCAATACAACAAGCTCATCCCTTGGAATATCTAAGCTAACATCCTTTAGATTATGCTCCTTTGCTCCCCTAATTTTTATAAATTTATTTGCCATTTTACCTCGCTCTCATTTCTTCATTTCTTACTGAATACCAAGTGCAGACTTCGCTAGTGCATCGGCCATATCATTGTACTTAATATTGGTATGTGCTACAACTTTTACAAAATGAACTTCTAGCTGATGCTTAATCTTTTCAAAAAAATTTCGATAGGCTCTTGTTCCTTCTTTATTGGTCTTCCACTCTCCAGTGCACCACTTGGCAATGCCCTCATAATCATGAAAAATATAGAGTTTTTTATATTGATTTTTTAAGGCATAACGCATAGCCATCTCGGCTCCCTTAATCTCACCTGCAACATTTCTCATATCGACAAGACTTGGATCCTCCACTTTCTTTGCCTCTACTTCTTCCCCATCTTCTCTCAAATAGACAATGCCATAAGAAAATTCATGAGAAGCTGCATTGTAACTTCCATCTACATAGGCAAGCAATGTTTCTTTATCAGGGCAAATTTTTTTACATTGCCTATTCTCATTCCCATTGACAAAGGATAGTGCCTCTTCTCTATTTGTAAATGATTTATAGGATGCCGAAGCAAAACCATGCACTTGTGCCTTGCACTCATTCCATGTCTCATAAATTCCTGGCACTCTGCCTATGCGAACTGCGTAATACTTTTTCATTTTTTCTCCACCATACATAGGATAGAATACAAAGGAGAGCTTTCAAACGATTGAAAACTCCCCCTTGCATCATACGATATAATCGATCTACTTACTTTCTATTCTTTAAGAAATCAGGAACATTAATCTGAATCTCTGAACTTGGTCTTTGCTTAAATCCTACATTTCTTTGCTGATTATTGGCATCCTGATTTTGACTCTGACCTTCTGTTGGCTGCTCAGCTCTATTTAATCCTGGTTTTGCCTGTTGTTGCTGTGTAAATGCTGGCTTTGCCTGCTGTTGAGTGCCCTGTGGAGCTGCATTATTTCCACCATAGAGTGGACGATTTTGTTGCTGTGGGCGAGCCTGTTGTGTTGGACGCTGCTGTGTTGGCTGCACTGGCGGTGCTGGCTTTCTATTGTTAAAGTCCTTTGTAAATTGTCCTTTTACAGGAAGTGCTGTTGGCACTTCATCAAGACCGGTTGCAATAACCGTGATCGTCACCTCATCTTGTGCATTCTCATCATACATCGCACCAAAGATAATATTGGCATCATCGCCAGCAAGTTCTTGTACATAGCTTGCGGCCTCATTGGCTTCAATCAAGCTAATATCACCAGAAATATTGATAATGACATGTGATGCTCCCTCGATACTGGTCTCCAAAAGTGGAGATTGCACAGCCTGCTTTACTGCATCAAGTGCCTTCTCATCGCCTGTTGCATATCCAATACCGATATGTGCATATCCCTTGTCAATCATAACCGTCTGCACATCCGCAAAGTCAAGGTTAATGAGTGCTGGTACATTGATCAAATCTGTGATACCCTGTACACCCTGCTGTAATACCTCATCGGCCTTTCTGAGTGCATCTGGCATACTAATTCTTCGATCTACAATCTCCAAGAGCTTGTCATTTGGAATGACAATCAAGGTGTCCACACATTCCTTTAGGCACTCAATACCATTGAGTGCATTGACCATTCTTTGCTTTCCCTCAAATCGGAAAGGCTTTGTCACAACACCAACTGTTAAAATACCCATTTCCTTGGCAATCCTTGCAATAACTGGTGCGGCACCCGTTCCTGTTCCACCGCCCATGCCACAGGTGACAAAAACCATATCTGCACCAGCAAGTGCTGCCGAAATATCCTCAGAATTTTCCTCTGCTGCCTTTTCACCCACCTCTGGTCTTGCACCTGCGCCGAGACCTTTCGTCAACTTTTCTCCAATTTGCATAGCAATTGGTGCCTTGCAAGATTGCAATGCCTGATGGTCTGTATTAATACCAATAAACTCAACACCCTCAATATTCTCTTCAATCATTCGATTGACTGCATTATTGCCAGCCCCACCTACACCAACAACAATAATCTTCGCTGCATTCTCAGCTTCATTAATCTTTATTTCCAACAAGGTATTCTCCTCCCATGTGTTTATTCGTCCTAGAAAATGTGGAATTTCCTATAAAATTCCGCAACAAGTCACATTCTATAATAATATCTTTCACTTGAAATATCAACAATTAATTCTCTTTTTTTCGAATTAACTGCGTCTTTTAAAAGTATACCATCCACTGCTTGGTTTATCCGTATAGCGATTTAAAAATAGTGTTCCATCCAAATTCTGTTTTAGGAGGTCAGGTAACATATCTGCAAGCGTTTCTAACTTATTCTGCATATTTTCCCTCGTTCCCAAATTAATATCCATCTTATTGATATATAAATAATTATCTCCCAATTTTGAATAAAAAAAGCGATCTCCCTGAATATGAAACGAGCGCAATGAACGCAAATACCCAAGCATTTCATTGAGCTCTGTCTCATCTTCCGCACGCAAAGTTTCTCCAAGATGAATTTCCTTAAATTCAACTCCATCTACTCGAATAACTCCATCTAAAACTTTAGAAGAGCTTTCTAAAACCTTCGCCCCATCATCAATATAAAACTTCGAACCCATATACTCGATATAGGCCACAATATCTTCCTCTTGAATTGCAATTTCTGCCTGATGCAAACCATGAAATTTAATGCGATAGCTCTGTACAAATGGAAGTTTTGGAAGATCTCCCGTCATTTGACGAAACCAAACTTTGACCAAGAGATTATCTCCCTTTTTTTGAAAAATCTCCTGATTTAGAGCTTGAGTATCAAACCAACTCCCATGTGTAATATGACTATATTCTACCTTGGTAATCTTTATTCTCGAAGATGCCACAGCAAACAAAATCAACAACAAAACTACAATTGCAAAAATCTTTTTCTTCATCGCTCTGCTCCACTCGATTTCTTTTTTCGATCGCAGTGCATAACATTGAGCACCAATCCAACCTCAATCATCGATGTAATAATGGCTGTACCACCATAGCTAATAAAAGGCAAAGTGACACCCGTGTTGGGAATGAGCCCTGTAACAACGCACACATTCAACACAATTTGACAACTAAAATGTGCCATCACACCAATAATAATAAATCTTCCATAGATATCTTTGACTTTTGCAATAGCCATGGCCATTCGATAAAATAAATAGGCATAGATAATAAATAAAATGGCCACACCAACAACACCAAGCTCTTCGCAAATAACAGCAAAAATCATATCATTGTCACTTTCTGGAAGACCCGTCACTTTTTGCAGTCCTCGTCCAAAGCCCCTTCCCAAAAGTCCACCTGAACCTACCGCATAGAGACCACGTAATACCTGATATCCTCCACTATCTTTATAATTCTCTGGATGCCTCCAAACTAAAATTCTCGAAATTCGATATCCCAAAAAACCAAGATGATCGCCAAAAACATAGAGCGTATAGAGCCCACCGGCAATCAAAAGGGTCAAAAAACCGACCCAAAAAATCATCGCTCCAGTTTTGATATTCTGTGTCAAAAAGTACATCAACAAACTCATAAAGATAATAATTAAACCTGTACTGAGGTTTCTCACTGCAATTGGTCCTGCAAGAGCAAAACTCCACAGTCCTACAGTCCAAAGATCCAAAAATACTTTTCCTATTCCTACACTCTTTTTTGAAGACAATTTGACAAGTAAAATGGACATGGCAAAAATACATACAATTTTTGACACCTCCGAAGGCTGAAACCTTATCCCCGCAATTCTTAGCCATCTTTTTTGTCCATGACTACTCACACCAAAAAACATCGTATAGAGATTCAAAAAAACACAAAAGAGATAGAGACAGGGCGTCCACTTTAAAAACAAATGATAATCCAATAGTATTGCCATAACTGCACAGGCAATTCCACCAATGATAAAAAATGCAAATTGCCTCAATGTGGTCGACCAAACATTCTTCCCATCTACTTGTAATGCGAAGGAGCTGGCCGAGTAGACCATAAGAAGACCAAACACAGCCAACATAATCATTGCCACAATCATCTTACGGTCAATTCTGCCATTGGAATTTCTTGATTTTCGGAAACTTTGTACCACATCCGCTATAATGCCAATAAAAAAATTTCTCAAACCCGCTCTCATATTACAAATTTCTCACACATTGCTTGAAAATATTTCCGCGCTGCTCATAGTTATCAAACATTCCCCAACTTGCACATGCTGGGGAAAGCAATACATCATCCCCTGGTTCTGCATAAGAAGCACAGACCTTAACTGCTTCTTCCATACTCTCTGCATAAATAATATTCTCATTTGGAAAGCCATGCTTTTTTGCACACTCAGCAATGGCATCTCTAGTCTGTCCCATCAAAACTAAATAGCGTACATTTCCATTAAATGATTCAATCCATTCATCATAAGTAGACTTTTTATCATATCCACCTGCAATCAAAAGAATAGGTCCTGGCATGGCCTTTACTGCCTGAATAGCTGCATCAGGATTTGTTCCCTTAGAATCATTGTAATACTTGACACCATATTGCTCGGCAACAAATTCAATGCGATGCTCCACCGCCTTAAATTCCTTACAAACTTCTAAGATAACATCCATTGGCACCTTCATACAATCGGCCATCGCTATCGCTGCCATAATATTCTCATAGTTATGTCGACCGAGCAAATTGACATCCTGAATATTTAAGATTGCCTCACTTTTTCCATCAATGGCATGATAAATCATATCTCCATCGAGATAAAATCCATTTTCCAATTTCTGAGCACTGGAGAAAAATACTACGGTAGCTGGACATTCCCCATCCGTTCCAAACTTTCTCAAAACTTCATCCTCATAGTTGAGAATACAAAAATCATCTTTGCTCTGATTGAGTGTAATATCCTCTTTAATTCGTGCATAATTTTCCATCGTATGATGACGATTTAAGTGGTCGGGTGTGATATTTAAAATCGCACTGACATGTGGCCGAAACTTAATAATGGTCTCCAATTGGAAACTTGAAGCCTCCAATACAGTAATTGATTTTTCCGTTGTTGCCAATGCAACATCTGTATATGGAATTCCAATATTTCCAACAGTAAAGCTGTCCGAATTGAACTTTTTCATAATGGCCCCTGTAAGAGCCGTGGTTGTTGTCTTTCCATTCGTTCCTGTGATGGCAATCAACTCTCCCTTGGCAATGGCATATCCTAGCTCTATTTCACTCCAAATTGGAACCTTAGCCTCGTTAATCACCTTGACAAATGGTGTTTCAAGATCAATTCCTGGACTGATGACACATAGATGAATCCCAGCCAAATCCTCTGCCAAAAGTTCTCCTGTCTTTGTGGTGATCTTACTTCTATCCTCTACATGAAGTTTTTCAATGATATTTTCTACATCTAGCTGGGCATTGCCATCATACAAAAGGACCTCGCTTCCCACATCCAATAATAACTTTGCTGCAGAAATTCCACTCTTTCCTAATCCAGCAACCATGACTTTTTTCTTCATCCTTCTACCTCCAAATGTATGCTATCGTGTTTTTTTCGTTGTTCTTACTGGCTTCTTTGCTGTTGTTGCCTTCTTTGGTGCTGACTTCGCGCCAACACTTTTCTTTGTTGTCTTTGCCCTTGACTTTGCAGCCTTTGGTTTTGCCGTGGTTGCAGCTGCACTTGTCTGTGCTTGGGTTGCTGCACTGGTCTGTGTTGTTGCTTGAGTTTCAGCCACTGTTGTGGCCACAGCAGATTCTGCGGTGGCTGTTGTGCTATTTGCCCCACTAGTTTCTCCTGTCGAGGTGTCTGCTGCACTGGTTTCTGTAGCCGAAGTATCTGCCGCACTCTGACTTGTCTCACTTTGTTTTGGCAAGGTCTCCTGCTCATCGTCCTGCACAGTAAGCCCCGATGCTGCCGTAGTCTGTGCAGCCTCTGGCAGACCATCTGGAATTTGTAAAATTTGAGGAACATACTCATCTGTTTCTGACTTTTGTGAAACATCTGGTACCACGGTAATTCCATTGTCCTTTGGCATTCCTGCCTTTATACTATCTTCCTCTGTGTTCGTCGAATTTGGGAAGAGATTCATATAAGGCAAAACTTCCGTCATAATGTCCTTAAATAAAGTGCTCGCATAGGTGGAATGTGCCTGATCGGCCACATGAGGCTCATCAATAATTACATAACAAAAGACCTCTGGGTTCTGTGTCGGTGCAAATCCAGCAAAAGAGACAAGGTATTTTCCCTTTCCTCTCGGATACTTCTCTGCTGTACCTGTCTTTCCCCCAATATCATAGCCTGGCACCTGTGCAGCAGACCCTGTTCCCTCGGCAACTGTCTTTCTCAATGCTTCCCTCAAAAACTCTGTGGTCTCCATGGACACAGTCTCTCTGACCACTTTTCCATCCAGATTCTCCTTAACTGCCCCATTGGCAGATAAAATCTGCTTGGCAACATGTGGTCTATAGTAGGAACCACCATTAATTACCGAACAAAAAGCTGCTGCTGTCTGCACCATAGTAGTATTGTAATTTTGTCCAAAGGAATTTGTTGCCAAATCCACTGCAGACATATTCTGTGCCGTATGAATTAGCCCCTTAGTATCTGCTTCTCCTGGTAGGTCAACTCCCGTCATCTCCCCAAAACCAAAAATCTTTTGATACTTTGTAAATCGTTCGACACCAATGGCCGCACCAATTTGCATCAGTGCATCATTACAACTTTGCATCAATGCTCCTGTAACGGTCAATAGACCATGCCCATGAACACTGACACATTTAATGGTCCACTTTCCAATTTTTTGAAAGCCATCACAAAAATAAGTTTCATTTCCCTTGATGACACCTTCTTCTAGGCCTGCGGCTACAGTAAAGACCTTAGATGGTGAACCAGGTTCATAGGTATCACTGACTGCAAAATTTCTCCAAATTTCATTGAGGGCATCATTCTTTTTCTTGTCATCCATCTTATCAATATCTGCCTGTTGATAAAACTTTGTAAGGTCTCTCGGATGATTTAAATCATATCCCTTACTTGTGGCCAATGCCAAAATCTCTCCATTATTTGGGTTCATTACCAACACAGCCGTGCGTTTACTTCCTGTGGTACTCTCCCATTCTTGAATGTGCTTTTCCACAATTCGCTGTATATTGATATCAATTGTTGAAACAATCTGGTCTCCATCTTCAGCCGACTTAATCACCTGATTTGGACCAACATCCTCATTGAAATAGCCATACTTTTTGCCTTCTTTGCCAATGAGATTGCTATTATAAAACTGTTCAATTCCTCCAGTTCCTACATCTCCATCTCCTTGAGAAAAGCCAATGACATCACAAGCCAGAGCATTGTTTGGATAAGAACGCTGATAAGTCTTTTCAAAGCTCACACCAATAACCTTACCACTCGTCCTTTGGTCCTTCTCTGCTGTTTCCTTATTTGCATCAAAACTTTCCTTTTGCTCACTTGTAATTCCTGCATCCAAGCGATAATATCTTCTGTCCCTATACTCGTTGATGCGATCCTTAATCATCTGTTGGTCATAGCCAAAGGTCTCAGCCAAGACTTTTGAAGTCATCTCCAGATTGTCCTCTGCCCTTTTTTTCTTCTTTTCATCATCCTGACCTTCCAAAATGTCCGCAGGATTTAAAATGATTCGATAAGATTCCTTACTGACAGCCAAAGGCGTTCCATTTCTATCAAGAATATCTCCCCTCTTGTAGGCACTTTCTGCTGTATCGTAATTAATGTTTTCTAAAATCTTCTTCTCATACACCGGACCATTTTTCACTTTTAAGGAAAACACCCTTCCCCACAATAGTAGAAAAGCCAGCGCAATCACCAAAAAGGGTGCAAGTGCCAGCTTTTCTTCTAATTTAGGGGAAATATTGTTATTTCTCTTTTCAGACGAATTATCCGGATAACTTATTCTATCAAAAATAGATCTAATTTTTAGGAATATCTTCATCTTGCTTCACATACTCACTTTCTGTCTTCTTATATTCGATGACTTGATTCTTCTTAGCATATACCATTCCCAATCTCTTTGTTGCCACTTCATACACATTATTCAAATCAATATAAGAGTTGATGCGATTTTCCAATTCATTGTTCTTTGCTTTTAAATTCTCCAACGCTGCCTCTTGTTTTGTAATCTCTCTCTGAGAAATTTTTACTTTCGTATTAAGAGCAGCAGTATATACTGCACAGGACAGAACAACTAATCCTCCAACTAAGGCAACTACCTCAAAAAAAGAAACTCTTCTCTTTTTTCGAGTCTTTTTCCTTGGTGCCAACTTCTTCGCCACCTTGGTTGTCGAAGTTGGCACGATTTCTCTCTTTTGTGCAGCACTTCCATAGACATAATCTTCCCGTACCTTTGTGCGTACCTTGGTATTTACTCGGTTATCTCTGTCGCTCACTCGCTATCACTCCTTTCAAATACCCTCAATTTTGCACTCTTTGCACGAGAATTATCTTCTAACTCTTCCTGTGAAGGTAAAATTCCTTTTCTTGTC